>JBOHQZ010001328.1:0-1826 GCA_050732275.1 bacterium | reverse complement strand
GTAACTCAAAAATTTTACGCCTGAAGGCGCTACTACGAACAAATTAAATTCAAAGTCACGTTTTGCTCATCGCCTCCGCCATTCTCCTTCCTTCCTTTTCATCCACCCGCCACAGCAAGATGGCCCCGGCGATAAAGAGCACGGCAATCGACTGAATTCCCAAGCGCGGATTGCCAGTGAGCCGCCCAACCGTGCCCATCAGCACCGGCCCGATGATGGCAGCAAATTTGCCGAGCATGTTGTAAAACCCGTAAAACTCTGCGGCTTTGTCTTTGGGAATCAAGCGCGAATAAAACGAGCGGCTGAGCGCTTGAATGCAGCCTTGCACCATTGCGATCAAAAAGGCGAGTGCATAAAACTTGCTAATTTTGAATCCAAAAATATTGTACGGCTCCAAATCCATGCGCGCGCCCAACACGGTCACGATCAGGTAAATCCCAATACCGAAGAGAATAATTTTCTTGGCGCCCAGCTTTTGCCCGAGATGGCCGAGCAAATAGGCGAACGGAAAGCCGACGAACTGCACCAATAATAACGAGACTATTAAATCGTCGGTGGCGACGCCGATCGACTTGCCAAAATCCACCGCCATCGTGATGATGGTATCGACGCCGTCGATATACAACCAATAAGCGGCTAGAAACATAAAGACAACTTTGAGCTGACGAATTTCGTGGAAGGTTTTAGCCAATTGCGCAAATCCTTCACGCGCAGCTTGTCGAAAAGAAATTCTTTTGCCGCCGGACGGCTCCGCCACATTTAAAAGCAAGGGAATCGTGAAAACGCCCCACCACACGGCGGTGCAGAGAAAAGCAAGCTGAACGGCCTGCGCTGCGCCCGACAAGCCGAAGAGCGTTGGCTTTTGCACCATGACAACAAAAAACAAAAACAGCAAGCCGCCGCCGAGATAGCCGAGCGCGTAGCCGCGGCCGGAAACGACATCGACATTACTCTCGTCGCTGACGCTGACGAGGAGCGAGTCGTAAAAAACGAACGAGCCTAAAAAGCCAACAGTGCCGACGACGTAAAAAAAGGCCGCGAGCTGCCAGTTGCCTTCCGGAACAAAAAACAAACTGCCGGTCGCCAGAATGCCCAACATGGCAAACGCAAACAGTGAGCGTTTTTTCGCCGCGCCGCGATCGGCAAACGCACCGATCATTGGCGCGATCATCGCCACGATCAAGCTGCCGGTGGAAACCGCGATGCCGAGCCGCAAGGTGCTCTCCGTCACCTCGGCGCCTTTGCTCCAAAAATCTTTGAAAAAAATCGGAAAGAATCCCGCTTGCACCGTTGTCGAAAAAGCCGAGTTTGCCCAATCGTACATCGCCCAACTAAGTGAGCCTTTGTGTTTTGCCATGTTGACGATAGCCTTGTTGAAGAAGTTGTGTTCGCCGGTTAAACACTGACGTATTTTGGTTGGGTCACAAGCTACACAAGTTTTGGGGAAAAGTCAAGGGGATGGTGTGAAGTAGTGTTGGTTATAAAAACTACTCAGTATAAATCGCCAGATTATTTGCCCCATCAAAAACATTGATTTTAGCCTGCGGATTGTCTGAGAGCCAGCGATTCACCAGCGCTTGCGGATTGGCACAAGGCGTCAGATGAATGCGCGCGATGGCTGCATCGGCCAGGCTCGAATGCACGTGAATGGCCTGCAACTGCTGAATCATCTGCGCGAATTTGTAAGCTTTGTGTGAATACAACGTATAGGCATTTCCATTGCTCTTTAAAACTTCGGGAAGTGGCCTAATCAGCAAATCATAAAAATGCGCCATCGTTTTCTGCGGGCCGACACCGTTTTCACAATGCGCAAGCAAGAGCACCTC
>JBOHQZ010001327.1:0-1829 GCA_050732275.1 bacterium | reverse complement strand
CATGGCCAGCGGAATGGTGAGCGCGACGATCAGACCGGCGCGCAAGTTGCCGAGCAGGTAAAGCAGCACGAGGATCACCAGAATCGCGCCAACGATCAGGTTATATTTTACAGTCGAAATCACTTCCTGCACCAGCTCGATGCGGTCGTAGACGACTTCAAGGATGACGTCATCTGGCAGAGAGCTTCGAATCGCTTGTAAGCGCTCCCGCAGTTTTTCGGTGACCTCCTTACTGTTTTCTCCCATCAGCATGAAGCCCAGTCCGAGCACCACCTCGCCCCGGCCTTGCGCCGTTACCGCGCCCCGGCGAATCTCGTGGCCCACCGTCACGGTGGCGGTGTCGCGAATGCGAATGGGCACACCTTGGTGCGCTTTGATGACGATATTCTCGATCTGCGCGATGGTGGCAACCCGGCCCAACCCATGAACCAGCAACGCCTGTCCGGAGGATATCACCTGACCGCCGCCCACATTGTGATTGTTTTGCTCCAGCGCCTCGAACACATCGTTAAAAGCCAGATCGTATTTGACCAGCGCCGGCGGCGAAACGATGACGTGATATTGGCGCTCGAAGCCGCCCCACGAATTGATCTCGGCCACGCCTGCCACCTTGCGCAGCTCCGGCTTGATCACCCAATCATGCAGCGTGCGCAGCTCGTCGAGGGTGCGCTCGGGATTTTTCGAACGAACGAGGTAATGGAAAATTTCTCCCAGTCCGGTGGAGATCGGCCCCAGTTGCGGACGTTCGAGGCCTTCCGGCAGCTCGACGCTTCCCAGCCGCTCCAAAATGAGCTGGCGCGCATCGTAGATCTGTGTCTCATCATCGAAGGTGGCCACAATCTGCGAGAAGCCGAACTTCGAAACGGAGCGCACGTTGGCGAGGCCGGGCAATCCGGAGATGGCCAATTCCACCGGCAACGTAATCTGTTGCTCGATTTCTGCGGGGTTGAGCGCCGGTGCATTGGTGTTGATTTGCACTTGTACCGGCGTGGTGTCGGGAAACGCATCCACCGCGGTCAGGAACATCGCGCGAATGCCTGCACCCACACCAACCGCGAGCAAGATGATGACAACCAATTTGTTTTTGAGAGAATAATCGATGATTTTGTCGAGCATGATTTGTCCTTAAAGAATTTCCAATTGACAATTATCAATTGACAATTCAAAAGATTATCGCTCACGGAATAGAACTCTCGCGGAATTTTTTTCCGTGAGCTGTTCCATTTCCGTGAGCCAAATTTCTTTGCTTTTTGCACAGATTTAAACTTTTTAGTTTCTATAATCCTCATTCATCCACGCATCCTGCCCCAAGACGGGCTTTAAGAAATTCCGATTTGATCGTGAAACTATGCGCGGCGACCACATAATCCTCCGGCGAAAGTCCGGCGACGATTTCAACACGTTCGCCATTTTTGCCGCCCAAATCGACCCGCCGAACCTCGAAGAGATCGTCAGCCATTTTTGTGAACACAAACGGTTTGCCATCGAAGCGATGCACGGATTCGACCGGGACATATAATCCGGTGAGCGCTCGTTCGGATACGACGTGCACTTGTCCAAACATGCCATGCTTCAGTTTGGCGCCGGGATTGGAAACGACGGCGCGCGCCTTGAGCATGCGGTTTTGCTCGTCAAGGCCGGCGGCCAACCACGTGAGCCGGCCCCGCAAGCTCATGCCCGGCATCGCGTCAAAGGTCGACTCAATGGGATCGCCCACCGTCACATACGTCATTCTGTCCTCGGGAATCGCAAGCTCCAGCCACATCGAGGAGAGATCGGCGAGCGTGAGCATCATGTCGCCGGGCTGTGCGGACTCACCGATCACGACG
>JBOHQZ010001326.1:0-1836 GCA_050732275.1 bacterium | reverse complement strand
AGGAGGAGATTGAGCGTGAAAAGAAAATCTTTGGGGAAACCGGCAGTAGTAAGCCGCAAATTCCGTCGCCAGGCTTCGTCCCGTTTGAAAAAGCGCCGCAAATTACCAAAAGGGCGCAGCCGGTTTACCCTGAAATTGCGATTCAGGCGCGTATCGAGGGAACGGTTTGGTTAAAGTGCCTCATTACGGTCAATGGTGATGTCGGTGATCTCGTTATCGCAAAAGCAGCGCATCCGATTCTCAATATGGCCGCACTGGCAGCGGTTTCACAGTTCAAATTCACACCGGCTATGCAAGCCAACAGCCCCGTGCCAGTGTGGGTTTCACTCCCGATTGATTTCAAGCTGGACGACGTCTACTCTAGCCGGATTTCTTCCACGAACAAGATCGAATTTTATGACCGGAACTTTCTTTTGCAAGAGTTTGACGGAGAATTCATTCTCAGCGAAGACGGATGTAAAATTTCTACTGCAACAGAAATCGAATATTTGTCAAAAGCGCATTTTGCGCTTTTGTATGACCACCCGGAATTAATAAAGTTCTCTTACTATTTCAAAGAGATTTGCTATTGTATTGATCCATCCACGGGAGAAGGTGTATGGATCACGCTCGGGAATCAATTTCGTCGTGAATAAAACGCTGCTCCCCATAAAGCTGATCTGAAGCTTGTTCTGGATGTTTTGGCAATCAAATCGTCTTTGATTTTCCCCTCCTTAAAAACCCTTGACTATTCGTCAAGATTTATGTAAGTTTCCTCAATACAAATATGCCACAATCAAGCATGTTCTAGCTATGTTTCTCAATAAAGTCCTGTGGTGGCTGGCAAACCTCGGCGAGAAGCCGATTCCGCTCACGACGAGCCTGCGGTATAAGATCGCGCTCGGCTATTTCGTCCTCGTTTGCATCAACATCATCACCAGCATTTTTGCGGTTTATAATTTTTCCCAGTTGGGAGACACCGGCCGCATTCTGCGCGAAAATTCGCAGCGCGTGCGCGACTTCGACAGCATGATCGACGCGTTGGAGCGGCAAGATCAGGCCCGCCTGGCGTTGTTGACGGAAGACGCCGATTCGGCGATGGCGCGCTTCAAAGCCAACAGCGACATTTTCTCCGCTTATGCGCAAACCATTCAAGAACTCGACCCGGTCACCAACCCGGCCACTTTCGACAGCATCGTGACCGCGCACACCGTCTTTGAAACCTCCTGTTATTCGCTTTACCGGCTGTTGAAAGAACAGGGCGACACCACGGCCGTTAAAATTTTGCAAACGAGCAAAATTCAGCCTTTGGTGGATCAGCTCGGCACGCTCTGTTTGCAATTGTCGGACGAGCACAAAGCCGCCATGATCACGGCGGAGAAACGGGCGCAAGAGACGTCGGATCGCGCGACGTATGCGGTCCTCATGGCGGCGGTGATCGCGTTGCTGTTGAGCATCATCGCCAGCATTCAATTTACCCGCAGCATCCGCCGGCCCGTGCGAAAATTGACGCAGACCATCCGCCGCATTCGGCAGGGCCGCTTCAACCAGAAAATCGACGTCACCACCGAGGACGAGATCGGCGAGTTGAGCCGCGAGGTCAATAAAATGACGGAGCGGCTGCGCGTTTACGAGCAAATGAACATCGCCGAGCTGATCGCAGAAAAGAAAAAGTCCGAGGCGGTGATTGCCAGCATTGCCGATCCGGTGATTTTGACCGACGAGGAGAGCCATTTGTTGGCGATGAACCAAGCTGCGGTCAAAGCGCTGAACATCTCCGAGAACGATTGGGCGGGCAAGCCCGTGCGCAAGTTGTTTCAAGACGAACGGTTGATCAAGCTTTTGGCGGCGGAGGCG
>JBOHQZ010001325.1:0-1839 GCA_050732275.1 bacterium | reverse complement strand
GTGTTGTTGCACTACGACAAGCAATTCGATCTGGGGCTGATTCCATTCGAGCAGCAGAACGACTGGCGGGTGATGACGCGCGCGACGTTCATTCAATTGCGCGATCCCGCCGCGATTGATGCCATTGCCGGACAGATGGATGGCTATGTGAAAGCGCAAAACGCCGCAAATATTGATCGGCCCATAGCGGCATTTACTTTCGATCCGCTGTTGAATATCGCTTTCAACGCTCACAAAGTCCGGCAGAGCATTTCCGGCGCCAGCACACCGGCCGAGCGTGTGCTGCTGCTCGTGCTGGGCGTGCTGATCCTCGCGCTCGCCTGTTTCAATTTCATGAACATCGCGCTCGCTGCCGCCGGCAGAAGATTGAATGAGATCGGCATTCGCAAAGTGATCGGCGGCCTGAAACGCCAGCTTGTCATGCAATTCTTGAGCGAAAACCTGCTGGTAACTTTCATGGCGTTGGCCGTCGCCATCGCGCTGGCGGAAATTTTCTTCGTGCCGGCGTTCAACGCGCTCTTCAGCAACGTGCTCGAGCTTGATTTCGAGCCGTGGAGCAACGAACGTTTGTGGGCGTTCTTTCTGGCCATCGTGATCGCAGTCGGCATTGGCGCCGGCGCTTATCCCGCTTTTTACATTTCGGCGTTCCAGCCGGCTGCGATTTTGAAGGGCAAGCAGAAACTGGGCGGCAGAAACGTCTTTACGCGTTTTCTGCTGACCTTTCAATTTTTGCTCGCGTTCTTTCTCATCGTCGCCGGCGTGGTATTCACGCAAAACATCGCGCACCAGCGCAGCCGCGATTGGGGCTACGAGCAGGAGCAAGCCATCGTCGTTCCGCTCGAGGGCGGAAAATATTTTGCCATGCTCAAAAATGCGATCGCTCAACTTCCGGACGTGGTGAGCACCGCCGGCTCAAAGAACCATCTCGGCAGATCCTTCGCGACCGGCATCGTTGAAATTCCCGCAACCAACCCGCCGCGCCGCGAAAACGTCGCGCGCTTCGATGTCGGCTTCGACTATCTGGAAACGATGCAAGCGCGGCTCGCGCTCGGGCGGTTCTTCGACCGAAATTTCAGCACCGATCTCGATCAAGCCGTTATCGTCAACCAAAGCTTTGTGCAGACGATGCCATGGGAAAACCCCATCAACGAGCGAATCATTCTCGAAGGCAAAACGTATCAGGTCATTGGTGTGGTCGAAGACTTTCACTATCGCTCCTTTCGGTACAAAATCGAGCCGGCTCTTTTCAAGCTGGCCGCCGAAGACGAATTCAGCTACTTGATCGTGCGCGCGAAAGCCGGCGCCGTGATTCAAACGGCAGAGGCGATCTCTAAAACGTGGAGGCAATTGATTCCCGAGGCGCCTTACAGCGGCTTCTTTCAAGACGAGGTCTTTGCGGCTTTTTATCAGGAAGGAGAAGGCGTCAAAAAAATTTTTTCATTCATGGCGTTCATTGCTGTGATTATCTCCTGCACGGGCTTGTTCGGACTGGTCTCGATTCACCTCACCCGAAGGATGAAAGAAATCGGCATCCGCAAAGTTTTGGGCGCGAGCCTGCTGCAAGTCGCCAATTTGATTAACAGAGAATTTGTGTTCGTCATCGTGATCGCCATGCTGATCTCAGCGCCTTTGAGTTACTATGCCATTTATGGAATGCTTGGTGCGCTGTATGAATATCGCGTCGATGCCGGTGTGCTGCCCTTTGTTTTCGCCGGCATTTTGATTTTCCTGACCGCCGGCCTCACGATCTCGACGCAGGTCTACAAAGCCGCGACCGCGAATCCGGCGACGATGTTGAGAAGCGAGTGAGCGGAGAGCAGAGGGCGGAGGGCATAGAGC
>JBOHQZ010001324.1:0-1840 GCA_050732275.1 bacterium | reverse complement strand
ATCTAATATAAGCTTAGATTTCACAGAGAGTCTAGCGAGACTACGTCTCAGACTGACGAGAGAAAGGGAAGGGTCCAAGTTGCGGGAACAAGGTAGAGGCGGTATAACCGTCTCAAGGCACCGCCAAGCGGTGAGATGGCCAAAAGAGGCACCCCAACAACGAGGACCCACGATGAGTATAGCGCAAATTTCATTAGCTGAAGTGCTGCGAGAGCACGTAACGTTGGAAGTGGAAAGCATCGATCGCATGTACCTGAATGTCTACATTCCCAAGCTGCAACGCGAAAGCGGAGCGAGTTGGTTTTTGAAACAACAACGGCAGTCTCCGGTAGCTTCTTCGGCGGCGCTGGCGCCGATCAGCCGGGCGTTTGTCGAAGCGATTGAGAGCTATGCCAAAACGCATCAGATCCCCTTGCTGACCTTTGCGAAGGGACAGCGCAAAGACGATGTGGTGGCGCCCTATCTTCGGCAGGCCGCCGGTCAGGAAGGGATTGTGCTGATCGGCAAAGCGCAAGAGAAAACGACCACCTTTCGTACAACCAAGGGGCACGGGCCGCGCAGTGCGGATCGTTACCCACGCTTGCTGCGCACAACAGCTATGGTGAACCAATACTATTTTTATGGTGTAGATGCTGACTGTGGGCCGTTCTTCTTCAAGTTCAGTTCGTATTTTCCGTATACCGCCAAGTTCTGTCTCAACGGACACGAGTATCTCAAATGTCAATTGGCACAAGTCGGGATCGCCTACGAAGCCCTGGACAATGGAATTCTTTCCTGTGCTGACCCGGTCCAGATGCAGACTTTGGCGGATGGTTTGTCAGCCGAGAAAATCGAAGCGCTGGTCCGCAAGTGGCAAGCGCAACTTCCCCAACCCTTCACCGCCGCGGAACGTGCCGCTGGATATGACTATGACATCTCGATCCTGCAAGCCGAGTTCGCCCTCACCCAAGTCCTGGATCGTCCACTGACCGGACGGTTATTTTTCGAAGCCGCGATCCGCGAGAATCTGGACCTGGGACGACCCGAGCAAGTCCAACTGATCTTCGAGCGCCGCATCACCCGCGCCACGCCCAGCCGCTTTCGCACGCGCATTATCACCGAAGGAGTAACCCCGGCTTTGCATATCGACTACAAACATTCGCGCATCAAGCAATACCACAAAGAAGGTCGTGCCTTACGCACCGAAACGACGGTCAACAATACCCGCGACTTCTACCTCGGCAAACGACTGAAGAACCTGCCCGCCCTGCGGCTCATTGGCTTTCAAGCCAACCGACGTCTTTTGCACGTCCAACAAATCAGCCACAATTGCCTCTTGGGAGAAAACGCCTTTCAGCAGGTCAACCAACCTCAGATCGTTTCCGGTCAGCGCGTGGCGGGTTTACGTTTCACCGACCCGCGCGTCCACGCCTTGTTCAGTGCTCTCGTTGCTTTTCGGCTTCTGCCTCAGGGTTTCGCTAATCATGAGTTGCGGGTGCTGCTCGCACCCCTCCTGGGCTTGGTCCCAGATCAATTTACTCAAGGGCAGATGACCTATCACTTGCGTCGTTTGCGCCTGCATGGCTTGATCCAACGCATTCCTCAGACCCATCGTTACCAGGTGACGGACTTCGGTTGGCGCGTGGCGTTGTTCTTCACACGCATCTATGCTCGTCTCATCCGCCCCGGTCTGGCGTATATCCTCCCCAATGCGCAACCCATCAATCACCCGCTCCGTCTGCGTTTTGATCAACTCGATCTCGCGATCAATGCTTGCATTGCACAGGCCAACTTGACCTGATGAAACTTGACCCATTTACATCATCTTCAAAACCTTAAGCTTACTAATGATCTTTATGAT
>JBOHQZ010001323.1:0-1841 GCA_050732275.1 bacterium | reverse complement strand
GCCGGCCAACGGCCTTACGAAAACCTCGCAAAGAAAGTCTACGTTTCCAATCAAGGCGCCGATCTCATCACCGTGATCTCGACCGAGCACAATTTAGTGACGCGTTTGCTGCCGGTCGGCGACGTGGAGGGGCTGCTCGACGTGCCGCACAATCTCGCCATCGATCCGCAACATCGTTTCTTGTATGCCTCACTAATCACCACCGGCGAAGTTTGGAAATTCGACACCAGCACCGATAGTTTTGTCGGCAAGGCGCAGGCCGGCAATTCACCGGCGAATGTAGCGGTCAACCCCGATGGCACGAAAGCCTATGTGACGAATTGGGACATCTTTAACTCCAATGGCCGCGTCGTGCGGGTGATCGATACTGCGACACTGACCACGATCAAACAAATCAACGTCGGCCTGGCGCCGCACGGCATCAGCTTCAGTCACGACGGCAAGCTTATTTACGTTACCAATTATTTTTCAGATAGCATTTCAATTCTGCGCGCGTCCGACGATCAAGAAGTCGCGCGTATTTTGCTGGCGCCGGATGTCAATCCGGCTGGGTCTTCCAAAAAATACCAACCGCTGCAAGTGGCGCTGACGCCGGATGATCGCTTTGCTTATGTGAGCTGCTACAAAACCGGCGAAGTGCGCGTGATCGACACCTCGACGCAAAGTGTGATTGCGGCAATTCAAGTCGGCCAAAGCCCGTTTCTGCTCGAAGGCACACCAAATGGCGAGCACATGTTCGTCGCGAATCAAGAGTCCAACGACGTGAGCGTGATTCGCATAGCGGATAACCAAATCGTGGCCACGATTGAAAGCCAGTCATTTGCGAATCCGCACGGCGTCGCCTTCACGCCGGATGGGCGCTATGCGTATATCACCAATGAGAATTTAAGCGGTAACTACAATCCGCACCATCCAACAGAGCACGGCGGCAATCCGGGCAACGTCGTGGTCATCGATACGCAGACGTTTCAAGTGATCAAGACCATCGAAGTGGAAGCTGATCCGACGGGCGTGGTGGTTGTTGAGCGGTAGAAGTTTTTATGAAATTAATGTTTGTAGTTGCGCCTTTAGGCGTGAAACGTTTGGCATTGGCACAAACCTCTATGGAGTGGTTGATACTCTTTCTCCATTCCGACTCCCGACGCCTGAAGGCGACACTACGAACACTACAAACATGTCTATGAAAAATTCCATTACCGATGTACCCGGCGTACACGCCGGCCACTTCACTCGCGACGACGGCGATATTCAAACCGGCGTCACTGCGATTTTGCCCTATCCGCTTTCCGTACGAAATCGCAAATTGTTCATCGGCAGCTTTGCGAGCGGCAATTGGAATGAATGGACGGGATTGCACGTGGCGCAGGATTTCGGCACGTTCTCATCGCCGATCATTTTGTGCAATGCAACGACGGTTGGAATTGCCTATGATGCACTCATCTCATTTGGCCACGAGCGCGAGCAGGATTTGCCGATCGACAATGCCTGGCCGCCCATCGTGATCGGACTCGACGACGGTTATCTCAATGATCTGCGGCAGCGCCGTGTCACACACGACGAGGTGCTGCAAACGATCAAGCAGGCCAACGATAGCGCCGTTGCTTGCGGCAGCATCGGTATCGGGCGCGGCTTGTGCGCGCTCGGCGCCAAAGGCGGCGTTGGCGCGGCCTCACGTTCAATCAAAATAGGCGAGCAAGAATATTCACTCGGCGCGTTGATCGCCGCCAATGGCGGAACACTCGATCTAAAACCTTCGCCGATCGTTTCCATCACCCCAAGTTTGGTTGTGATCGTCGCCACGGATATTCCTTTATTGCCGGAACAACTTCGCCAACTCGCCG
>JBOHQZ010001322.1:0-1842 GCA_050732275.1 bacterium | reverse complement strand
ATGAAAAGGTGACGTGACTGAGCACGGTCAAAGTGCAATCACCGCTGATGTAACTTTTGCTTAAATTCTTGGCGCTTAAAACCGGAGAAGAAGTCATAACGAATTGAGATTGGTTGTTTGTAGCCATGAGTTTAGCCGTTTGAACCGGAGTGCAATGCTTTAGCATTACCCCGCTGTAAGCGGGGGCACTCCAAGTCCACGCGGCTAAATTTACGCCCATAAAATAATTTTGCCTTGCATTAAAGAGAATACGCTCTGCCACGATCAAAGTTTCCAATTTACGAAAATCGGAGATAAAATGCGACTTTTGATTTCTGCTTTGAAATTTATTGTTTTGATTGCGATGGCAGGGAACAGTTTGGCTATGGCCGCAAGGAAAACTGAAGTTCGACGCGCGACGGTGATTGACAGCACAAAGAGAGTAGCGGCGGCGAAGACGATTCTGTTTTTGGGAAATAGTTTGTCCGCCGGTTACGGCCTCGATCCGGAGTTGGCGTTTCCAGCGCTCATTCAACAAAAAATTGATTCGCTAAAATGGAATTTTCATGTCATCAACGCAGGCTTGAGCGGCGAAACCTCGTCGGGCGGATTGCGCCGGGTGGATTGGCTGCTGCAGCGCCGTGTCGATATTCTGGTGCTCGAATTGGGCGGCAACGACGGCTTGCGCGGCATCACGCTGGATTTGACGAAGCAGAATCTGCAAGCCATTATCGACCGCGTCAAAGCGAAATATCCGGCGGTGAAGATCGTGATTGCCGGCATGCAAGTACCCCCGAATCTGGGACCGGAATACACGGCGCAATTTCGCACGCTTTATGCCGAGCTGGCAAAAAAGAATAATGCGCTTCTGATTCCATTCCTGCTGGAGGGCGTAGGCGGCGATCCCAAATTGAATCTGCCCGACGGCATTCATCCCACCGCTGAGGGGCATCGCCTCGTCGCCAAAAATGTGTGGAAAGTCTTGTTGCCGTTGCTCAAATCCATGCAAAAGTGAGCGTAGCAATGGTTCTATCTGAGTAGCGTCATCTTGCTTATTTTTGAAAAAGTACCGGCGGTCATTTTGTAAAAATACACGCCCGATGGGGCGTTTTGCGCATCCCAGATAACTTGATGCGTACCGGCAGGCATCTTATGATTAATCAAAGCCGCGACTTCTCGACCGAGCAAATTGTATACTTTTAAATTGACGTGCGTGTTTTTTGGCAAAGTGAAAGTTATCGTCGTCGCCGGGTTGAAGGGGTTGGGATAGTTTTGGCTCAGGCTGAAGGCGAGGGGAAGACTCTCATTTTCGGCAATGCCAACGGCATTGTCAACGCGTGCAAAACTGAGACCGTCATACCACGTGCGCGCCACATCACCTACTGAAGTATTCGACGTGCCAACCCGAACCGCCGCATCATCGACGAACACCTCGATGGCGTTGTTTGCTGCAAAGCGTACGCGGCCCAGGTAAGCTTGATAAAGGAAGGTATTGCCGCTGCCATTGAGCACGAGCGTGGCATCATGATCGCCGGCCTCGACCTGCTTGCAAGCCATTTGCCGGAAAATTTGCATGCCGCTTTCCGATAGTCCCGCTTTGATCCGCCAATCCGCTGCCGGATTTGCCCAGAGATTCACCCATACGTCATAACTTCCTGTGTTTGGCAGCATCACCCGAGTCTTGAGAACAGGTGCATTCTCGCCGCCAACCTCGGCAGAGGCGAGAACAGAGCCGTCGTTGCCGAAACCCGTGCGTTCGTGCCATTGGTTGTCCGCTGCTCCCATATTGGCGTCTGGCCCGGTCGTTACCAGCGGCGCACCCGTCGCGAGCGAAGTGTTGGCGCGTGTGGCATCGACGTAACT
>JBOHQZ010001321.1:0-1843 GCA_050732275.1 bacterium | reverse complement strand
CTCGCGCGCCAGTTTCGTTTACGCCGACAGCAAATTCATCATTCTCGACGAAGAGGGGAATTTGGCTTTGGCAACAGCCACGCCTGAAGGCTTGACGGTGCATGCCAAAGTTGATTTGTTGAGCAGCAAAGCCTGGACAGCGCCCACGCTCGCCGGCAAAAAACTCTACGCGCGCGACCGCCAGGAGATCGTGGCCTTGGAGTTGAATTAGAAGTCTATGTGACGCAGAAATTAGAAAAACGCCAATAGATGAATTAAGGCCAATAGAGGTTTTATCCGCTGGTCTTAATTCATCCGTTGGGGATTTTTTTGAATTCAGGTTGTGTTGAAAAGCCTCTCTTGTAAGGAGAAAACATGCGTTTGCTATTTTTTATTTTTGCTCTCGCTGTAGAAGTCTTGAGCCAAGATCTACTACTGCAAAATACGCAAATCGTCGATCCGGCTGCACAAAAAGTTTCGCGCGGTTCGATCTTGATTCGCAGCGGCAAAATCGAGCAAATTCTCAACGCGGCGCCGAAAAATTTTGCCGGGGAAAAAATTGATCTCGCCGGCAAGTGGGTGATTCCCGGGCTTAACGACATGCACGCGCATTCGTATGGCAATCTGGCGCCGGGAAATAACATGCAATTGCTCATGACGCCGGGCGCGGCGAAGATGATGCTTTACTGCGGCGTCACCGGCTTTCTCGATTTGTTTTCAGCCGAAAGTGAAATTCTGCGGTGGCGCGATCAGCAACGCCAAAGCGGCATGCTCGGTGCCGATATTTATTGCGCCGGCCCGATTTTCACTTGCACCGGCGGGCATGGAACGGAATATGGCATTCCAACTCGCGTGATCAACTCTCCTGCCGAGGCTGAAAAAGAGGTTAGCGAGCTGGCGTTAAAAAAGCCGGAGGTGATCAAAATCGTTTACGATCATGCCTTCGGGCGCATGCCGACCATTGATCACGCCACGATGGAAGCCGCGGTCAAAGCTGCGGCGAAGCACGGCATCAAAACCGTCATTCACATCGGCACGTGGCAGGATGCGAAAGAAGCTGTTCTCGCCGGCGCCAATGCCATCACGCATTTGCACGGCGAAGAAATTCCGGACGACGTGGTGGTGTTGATGAAGCAGAAAAACGTTTATTCGATCCCGACCATGACGGTGGAAACGGAGCTGGTGTATTTGGCGCAGAATCCCGCACTGCTTGATAATGCGCTCTTGGCGGCGGTGGCGACGCCCGCAGTTGTCGGCGCTTATCGCGACACGAGCAAATTTGACAACCGCACGAAAGCTTGGTTGCGCTGGCAAAAGTCAGGGCAAGCCAACTATCGGCGTTCGATCAAGAAGCTTGCCGATGGCGGCGTGAAAATCATGGCCGGCACCGACGCCGGAAATTTCGGCACGTTTCAGGGCTTTTCCGTGCATCGCGAAATACAAATCATGATGGAGGCCGGAGTTCAGACCTGGCAAGCACTTGCTGCGGCAACGACGATTCCTGGCGAATTTCTCGGACAGCCGTTCGGCGTGCGCGCCGGCAACGTGGCTAATCTTGTTGTGCTCAATGCTTCGCCGGTTGAAAAAATCGGCAATACGCAGAATATTGCGATGGTGATTCATCACGGCAAGGTCGTCAACCGCGAAGATCTTTTAAAAGCCGAATCGCCGTCGGCATCAACTTCCCAACCGTCAAAATCGTGGACGCAGGCCGTGCTCGATGATTTCTCCAAAACCGATTTGACCAGCACGCTTGGCACCGCTTGGGATCGCAACGTTGATGCGGATTGGGGCGGCAAATCCACCTTGCAACACGAATATCGCGATGGCGGGTTGCGGGTGTGGGGAAAGCTGCAACCGGCTC
>JBOHQZ010001320.1:0-1847 GCA_050732275.1 bacterium | reverse complement strand
AAAGCGTTCACGTCAAGCTGATTGTGTATGATATTCATGGCCGGCAAGTGCGCATCTTGGAAGACGCCGAAAAAGCCGCGGGCGAATATGTGCAGGCTTGGAATGGCCTTGATGACAACGCCATCCCGGTGGCTGCGGGAATTTATTTGTATCGTTTATATGTTGGAGAAAATACGTTGACGAAGAAGATGTTGTTGCATTAGTACACGTGCGATGAAAGGTTGTCGTTTTGCTTCGCGAGAGAAACTCGTTCAATAAGGAGGTTGAATCGTGCAGCACCAAAGCGTCTTCGCATTGATCTTTGTTTTATTGGCCTTTGCCGGTTGCACGACGCAACAGGTGCATCGCATGGCCAATCATGATTTAATCATTCGGAATCTGGTTCTCTACGAAGCTTACCATGAATACTGTGGATGGCCGTCCATGGCGCGCGCTGCCAATGGGGATTTGCTGGTGACGTTTACGCGGACCGACGAGCATTTGTATCCGAATGGCGCCGCCGTCTTGATCCGTTCGGAAGACAACGGCAAGACCTGGAGCCCGCCGCAAACCATTTTAGACACCTCCGTCGATGAGCGGCAATTCGGCCTGACGACGTTGCGCGACGGCAGAATCATCGGGCATCTTTGGTCGTCGCACTTTACCAAAGAATTCTACTTGTCTCTTTCCGACACCTCTTTGACACCGGAAGAAAGAGCGCGTTTCATCCAATACGTCGAACAACCGGAATATAAAAGCGCCGCAAACCTTCAAGGTTCCCGGCTGTGCATATCGGGAGACGCGGGCCGTACTTGGTCTGAGCCAATGCCCGGTCCGGAGTCTACTCATGGTGGAATACAACTCGCGGATGGATCATTGCTGGTGGCGTCATATCGCGGCCACGGGGGACATATCGGTGTGCACAAAACGCCAGCACCGGAGCAGCCCTGGCAGCAGGTTGCAACCATATATTGTCCGGAGCCGGATAGCTTCCGGTTTGCCGAGCCGCACGTTCTGCAATTGCCATCCAATCGGATTATCATGATGATTCGCTTTACCAAAATAGTTTATAATGATAAAAACCCCCGCTACCATTTGTGGGAAACGTATTCCGATGACAACGGCTTGACCTGGGCCACGCCGTTCGAAACGCCGCTGTGGGGCTACCCGCCGCATTTGATGTTGTTATCCGACGGCCGGGTTTTATGCACCTACGGCCACCGGCGCCCTCCTTATGGCCAGCGCGCTTGCATTAGCAAAGATGGCATCACCTGGAATCCTGCTGATGAAATCGTGATTCGTGACGACGCGCCCAACCGCGACCTGGGTTATCCCACGTCAATTGAGCTTGAGCCGGGAATCGTGCTCACGGTTTTTTATCAGGTCAACCTGCCTTACGGCAAGCAACCGATTGACCCTCCGGATCCGAAGCGAAAAAAGCCGGATATATTGGGAACAGTATGGCGGGTTCCCGATAAATTAAGCGAAGAGTGACTGTTCAACCGCGGTTTGGCCGTGGCTTTTAGTTTCTTTAACTGGATCAATTACTTTTTCCTGAACGACGAGGTGCCGGCGGTCGCCATCCCGTGCCGCCACGAAATTCGGCGCAGTTCTGTTTGACGCTCTAAACCGGACAGCAGTGATTCGATGATACAAACTGAGGCAGAAAAAGAACCGCAAATTACTTGCTGAACTTTGGCTTAAGCTGAGCGAAATTTTAAAGTGGGTTAAATGATTAATCGAATCTAATTCCCACTTTTCTGTGGCAACCTATCACAACGCGGACGAGCCGCAACCAAACAGGTTTAATCAGCTCAATCCGCTTTATCCGCATACAAAAAATAGTAAGCGGATTGAGCTGATTAAGC
>JBOHQZ010001319.1:0-1848 GCA_050732275.1 bacterium | reverse complement strand
GCCGCGGCGGTTGAAGAGGTGTTTGGCGCGATCGCGCATTATGTTTGCCATTTTCATTTCCTCACGGTGATCGGCCTGTTGCTTCTGGAAAAAGAACATCTCGTTCTTCGTCAGGCGCTCTCCAAGGCGGGCGTTTCAGGCAAACTGAAAGCCTGGACGCGAACGCTGGCCAAAAATTTTGAGACGCTTGCCCTCAACGAGATCGACGATTATTGGGCCGCGCCGGAAAAGCTTGGCAAAACGCGTGAAGCCACGGCACTGTTAGCGTATGGCTTGATGCTGTGGATTCTCGATCACGCTTCCGAAGGTCATGGCTACGGTTTCCCCTTTGATCATCGCTATTTAAGTTTTTATGAACGGTTGCAAGCCGCACACCTTCTGATCGCCAAGGTCAAACCTTATTATCCCGTTAACACCGACAACGATGCGATCCTCTGGAAGCTTGATCATGTGATCGAGAAAATCGTGAGTGAGCGGGCGCTGCACCATACCGTCGCGCAGTATAAGACCAAATTGACCGTGTTCTCCAACTTGCGCCGAGCGATGGGCGCGGCGCCGGAACCGGCAAATAATGGTCTCCGGCAACTCACGGTAACAACCTCGCAACAAGAATTGCAGAAAATCAGAACCGCGGCCGAGGCGTTTAGGTGTGCGCTCGATAAGCAGATTCAAAAGACGACCGCTCAACCGTTGCGTGACAATCTGATCAAAGTCAAAGAACGAATGACAGAATATGGAGACAGACTTTTTGCTGATCCGATTGTGGTGGACGTCAAGGGTGAAAAAAGATATTTTTTTATACACCGGACCAACAATATCATGGAGCAACACTTTCGCCAATTCAACTACAGTTACCGACGCATCCACGGCAATCGTTCGGTGCGCCGGAACTTGGAAAACATCCCTGAACAAATGCCCTTGGTGGAGAATTTCAGAAACCCAAATTATGTCAAACTCATTTTTGTAGATGACTCAAAAATTGCCAGGAGATTTTCTGCAATCGAGGTCACGACGATTCGGAAGATGGCCGCCGAACATCGCGACAAGAAAAAGTCGCTCTGTTCCGGCAAGACCAAGCGCCTTCTTCGCCGCCCAGACTTCAAACAACAGCTTGTGGCTGCTTTTGCGGTCGCGGCTGGCTAAAAACAGGCTTGGTCCAACCAAAGTTTACGATCATACATAAATACCTTTGAGATACGCCTCATAAGCGTTGGGATCAACTGTGCGGACGCTGGCAAGACGGGCCTGCTCTTGCGGCGTCAGCTTGATTTGAATCTCATGGGCAATGGCTTGCGCCACCTCGTTTTGCAGCGCCAAGACATCGCGCCGATCGCGCTCGTAGCTTTTGGCCCACAAGTGCCGGTCCGTCGCGGCATCAATTAACTGCGCCGTGATTTGCACCCGATTCTCGAATCGCTGCACCGAGCCTTCCACCAACGCGTCCGCCTTCAACTCTTCGGCAATCTCGGGCACCGGCTTTTTCGTGTCTTTGTATCGCATCACGGAAGTCCGCGAAATCACTCGCAGTGCGCCGATCTGAGCCAGGTTGGTAATCAACGCCTCGGTCATGCCATCGACAAAATACTCTTGTTCAGGATCGCCGGAAAGGTTGTCGAGCGGCAACACGGCGATGGAATCGTAGCTTGCTTGATGCGCCCCGGTTTGCAGCTTGAAATAGAAACCTATACCAATCAGCAAAGCGATGAGACCGACAACGCCGCCGTACAAATAAACTCTCTTTTTTCTGGGAGATTTGGCCTCGGCCAACGGTTGTTTCGAGGCGCTTGCGACAAAACCCTTTTGCAGAGCGCGCAGATCAACCAATATCTCATCGAAATGCTGGTAGCG
>JBOHQZ010001318.1:0-1850 GCA_050732275.1 bacterium | reverse complement strand
TTACTACCTTAATTTTGCACCATTTTATCGTTCTTTGAAAAACTGCTTGCGAAAAGTTGTCGATTTCCTTTTATTTACTGGGTCAAATCACAGTGGTTCCGATTCTAACCTTACGCTTGGAGGACACCCAAATGGTGGTCAGACTCAATCCGTCCAAACGTCAACGTCGTAACCGACGCCGGGCCAAATCACGCGAAATCATCTCCAGGGAAAAGCTACCCGTAAGAAAAATTACCGGGGCGACGCCGTATGGTTATGTCGAAGAACATCTCACCCCCTTCGGCGGCGTTTTGCCGCTCGAAAAGTTGTTCGACGCTCTCGAAGTCGAAGAGGTTTTTGCCACGCATTTCATCGCGCCGGCACGGACACCCGAGCTCGGCCATTGGCGCATGGTGAAAGGTATTCTCGCTTTGCAGTTCATGGGATATTATCGCCTTTATAACTTTCACCATTTTCGCGACGATGCGATGCTCAAGGGCATTGTTCAGGTTGACAAGTTGCCCGCGGTGTCAACATTTTGGCGATGCCTGAACTCATACGGGATCAATCAAGATCGCGCGCTGTTAAAAATCAATGCCGTGGTCCGGGAGCGGGCGTGGCGGAGTCTGGATTATGATCAACTCTTCCAGCATATTCATGTCGACATTGATACGACGGTGAAAACCGTCTACGGCTATAAAGAAGGCGCACGCAAAGGGCATAATCGTAAGCATCGCGGCAAAAAGGGCCTGCGTCCGGTGTTGGCCTTCATCGCCGAAACCAAGGAATATTTCGCCGGCAAGTTGCGCGCGGGCAAAACCATTTCCGGCGAGCAAGTCAAAAAATTTATCGCTTTGTTGCGACCGCAGTTGCCCAGCGCGGTTGGGAAAGTGACGTTGCGCGCCGATTCGGAATTTTATTGTTGGCAAGCCGTTGAGACCGCTCGCGCCAAGGGTTTCGATTACATCATTGCGGTTAAAAAGAGCTGCCCGCAATTCGATGAAAATACTTGGTATAGCGTAGATGGCGACGACACCATCCAGTATAACGAGGGGCTCTATAAACCGGCGGGATGGAAAACCCTCTGCCGTTTTGTTGGTATGCGGATTCGCAAAGATCCGAAAAAACCCAAAAATCGGCAAGGCGAACTTTTGGAAGACGGCAAGTACACCTTTCGCATCTTTGTCACCAGTCGGGAAGCGGCACCGCATAAAGTGATCGCCGAATACGATGATCGCGCCGGCGCGGAAAAATTGATCGCCGAAGCGCACGCCGAGGGCCTGTCGGCGCTGCCCTCGAAACGGTTTGAGCATAATCGCACTTTTTTCCAAATCGCGATGTTCAGCTACAATCTTTGGCGACACCTCAAAGCCTTTGCCAATGAAAAAAACGAAACGACCTGGAGCCTGAACACGAACGCGACCAGCCGATTGCAATTTTTGCTCTTGGCGGCGAAAGTTAATTTTCACAGTGCGCGGACAGAGATCAAATACTCGACGTATCTGCGGGTGAAGCCGACGCTGGATCATCTGTTTCAGCGTCTGGATCATCTGCGCGCCCATCGTGAAACTTGGCAGAAGCCGCTGCCGGCGCCGGCAAAAATTTCCCTGCGTCCGCGCGCGCAGGATCGTATCGTGCAAAAAATTTTGTGCACGGAAGATGGTTGAAAGCCATTTTTGACCATCGTCACGAAAATTCGGCGTGGCGTGCAGCTCAAAAAAGAATATTTTTGCTGTTTCAATAAAAATTGGACTGAATGAGGATGGTCAAAATGATCATTCAAAACTTCGCGGCGCAGAGGTACGCCCATGCGGGTTCGTTAAACTATAAAAAGTGCTTTCAAAGAACAATTTTGGTGCAAAATTAAGGTA
>JBOHQZ010001317.1:0-1852 GCA_050732275.1 bacterium | reverse complement strand
CGAGGGCAATTCCGAAAAATTGCTCGCGAATGAAAGAGCTTTGTTTTTTGACGGGATAACAGGATCGACCCGATTTTTTGAAATCCTGCAAATCTTGTAATCCCGTCAAAAAGAAACTTTGCCCAACGGATAAAAAAGCGACCAACGGATTTTAAAATAAAATCCGTTGGTCGTTTTTCAATCCGTTGGACAAGTTTAATTGCAGTAAACTAACGACGGTCGCTGAACGATTTCATTTCGACGATCATGATTTTTCACGGAAACGCTTGGCGTAGATGACGCGGTCATCGCCGTCAGCATAAAAATCGGGAATGCGCGCGACTTCGCGATAATGATGACGGGAATACAAACGGCGTGCGGCTTCATATCGCGGCAAAGACGAGGTCTCGATAATCAACAAACGCGCGCGCGCATCAGAAGATGTGGTATCGCTGACTTGGCGCTCGACATGCTCCATGAGCAGGCTGCCGAGACCGCGTCCATGCCACGCCGGATCGGCGGCGATCCAATAAAGATCGTATGTGCCGGCGGTCAACGGAGTAGGGCCGTAACAAACGTACCCGCGCGGCTGATCCGACTCATCAACCGCGCAGGTGAGAATATAATCTTTCTGATCCGCGTTAGTGAGATAAACGTCAATCAGCTCCAACGCGCACTGCACTTCCATTTCGAGAAAGACTTGCGTCTGCCGCAAAATCCGTTCGATGCTCGACCGGTCGTCGCGGCGTAAAGGCCGGATGGTCATGTGCGCCTCTTTGCAAAGCCAAGCCAATCACTTCACCGATGAGCTGCGTGTAAGTGCGGCCGGAAGCCCGCGCCGAACGCGCCAGCCCGGCCTCCGGTGAAATATCGGGATTCGGGTTCACTTCCAAAATATAGGGCTGATTGTCTTTTGAAAGCCGAAAATCGATGCGGGCGTAATCGCGGCAACCCATGACGCGAAAAGCCGAGGTCGCAATGTTCTGCACGCGTCGTGTCATTTCATTATCCAGCAACGCCGGGCATTGCGCGCCGGTCCAACGATCATCCTGGCTGCCTGACATCCATTTGGCGTTGTAAGTGCAAATCTTCGGCAAATGTTCCGGCACCATGTCGAAAGTGATCTCGGAAATCGGCAGGGCTACCGGAATTTGATCGCCGATCACGGCAACATTCAGCTCGCGACCGTCGATGTACTCTTCCACCAGCGCCGGTTGATGATACGTTTGCACGACCCACGCCACACGGCGGCGCAAGTCGGCAAGATTGTCCACCACCGCGTCAAAATCAACGCCGAGGCTGGCGTCTTCTTGCGCCGGCTTGACGATCACCGGATAGCGCAAATTGCAGCGGCCAGGCACTTCGCTGCAAAGCATGCCGCCGGGCACCGGCAATTTTGCCTGCCGCAACAAACACTTGGTGTGCCATTTGTTCAATGCTGTGGCCAAAGTCCACGGCGGCGCGCCGGTGTACGAAATGCCGAGCAATTCATAAATGCTCGGAAAGTGCATTTCATATTGGCTCTCGCCTTGCCAGCCTTCAACCAGATTGAAAATGGCTTGCGGGCGAAAGCGCATCACGCGATCCATGAAAACCGGCACCGACCGTTGAATGCCCGTGATCGTGACTTCATAACCCTGCTCGAAGAGGGCGTCACGTACGGCGTGAACTTCGTCGAGCACGCCGGCTTCGGAAAGATAGTCAATATCACGGCCGCGTTGCTCGCGTTTTGGCACATTGTAAGCGATTAATACGCGCCCACCGAAAGGTTTATAGGAATCTGGCGTCATGACAGCACCTCCTCGGCGATTCGAGTTGGCGCCGCTTTCTGGTTTGACGCAACGTGCAATCTTTTGCAAGCCTCGTCAAGAAT
>JBOHQZ010001316.1:0-1853 GCA_050732275.1 bacterium | reverse complement strand
CGAATCGCATGGCCGCGGCCTCCACCTCGCGTGCGGCAAAACGATGGCGCCACAAAATATTGGTGGGAAACTCGATTTCCTGGGTCAGAGATAATTTGCGCTCATCAAATTGCCCCAGGCCGGCTCCACGCGGCACGCCCTCCCATTCGATCGAAAGATCGGGATCGGCAAGCCACCACGTTGTCCAACTCCGGCCTTTGGCAGCGATAATCTCCCGGCGCAGCGCCATGAGCTGTGGGTTATTTTGTTGCGCGAGAGCAATCGCAGATTGCAGGGAAAGATGGCTTCCTTCCTGCGCCGCGCTGATTATCGGCAAATACAACAGCGATAATGCCACGATGGCGTGCGAGGCCATTCGATGTATTCGCATCGGTATGTAGCTCTCCTTATTTGATTGAAAAGTAAATATTCAGGCGCCGCTAAAAAAAAGGCAAAACGGTTTTGGGCAAAACTATTAATAGCCTGAATAGTTACTGCAAATGAAAAATATCAAGGGTAATAATCTGTGGTGGAACTCAGGCGCGGGGGATGTGGTCGATACGGCTGGCTGGAGTGGTAAAGAAAAGCTGCGGTTCAACGAACCAAGAGGGCGTGGCAACGAGTGAGGCTGAGAAAAAGTTGGTGTGCCGAAAATCGATGGCAATACAACAAGCGCATTGGCAGGAATCATTCTGGCCGAAATCGAAAGACAATTGCGAGTGGCCGTGACTGGCAAGCAGGCTGCAGAGCAGAGTCTGGCAGACTTCATCCCCCTTGCCTTGCAAGCAGTCGATATCGCCGCAGAAAAACAACCCGAGCGCCTGCCACAACAAAACGGCGAACGCCAGGCGCGGCAACTTTTTTCTCATATTGATGAAGGATATCATCAGGACCAGTTCCAAATAAAAAATGATGCTCAACGGTATTTAATAATGAACATCTGCCTAAAAAGCTAGTGCTCGATGCGGGAGTTCCGTAGGCCGGCCAATATCATGATTTAAACCGCAACAGCCGCAGCGCATTCGCCACCACGAGCAACGTGCTGCCCTCGTGAAATACAATTGCGATGCCGATGCCGGCAATTCCAAACAAAGCGGAAGGAATCAGCATCGCAATCACGCCGAGCGAGATGATCAAGTTCTGCAAAATAATGCGGCGCGCCTGCCGGCTGAGGGCAACGGCAAACGGCAGCTTCGAGAGATCATCGGCCATGAGAGCAACGTCGGCGGTTTCCAGCGCTACGTCCGAGCCGGCGGTGCCCATCGCGATGCCGACGGTGGAAGTGGCCATCGCAGGCGCATCGTTCACGCCGTCGCCGACCATCGCGACTTCGCCGTATTTGGCGAGCAGTTCTTTAATGGCCGTCACCTTGTCGTCCGGCATCAACTCGGCGCGGTACTCGGTGATGCCCATGGCTTTGGCGATGGCTGCCGCGACGCGATCATTGTCGCCGGTGATCATGATGGTTTTCTGAATGCCGAGTTGTTTGAGTTTTGCCAGCGTCGCTTTCGCCATGTCGCGCGGCTGATCGGCCAGCGCGAGGATGCCGAGAAATTTGTCGTCTGCACTCACGAGCATGGTGGTCTTGCCCTCGGCTTGCAGCGCCTCGACTTTGGAAACGATCTCGTTAAAACCATCTATCTCGTTCTTTTCAAAAAATTTCAGGTTGCCGATTTTGATGGCCCTGCCTTCGACTTGCGCCATGACGCCTTTGCCGGTGACCGATTGCAGCTCGCCCGCTGGCGGCAAATTCAATTTGCGCTCCGCGGCTTTTTGCACCACCGCCTGTGCGAGTGTATGTCCGGAGCGCGTTTCCACCGCCGCCGCGAGTCGCAGCAATTCGTCCTCGCTCGTGTTGTTCAAAGTGACAATGT
>JBOHQZ010001315.1:0-1855 GCA_050732275.1 bacterium | reverse complement strand
AAATAATGGCAGCCACATCCATGCTCTCAAAAGCCACGGCAATTTCCACCTGGTCTGTTGCGCTTCTGGCAAACTCTTTTCCATAAATCCATTTAGTTTCGCTGAAAAGCGGTTTGAGCCGGAGCACCGGCGCCGGAGCGCACGATGCGAAAACGAATGAAACTGCAAGCGTCAACCAACAAAATATGTTTTTGTGCATGGCTTTCTCTCTCATTACGTTGTCGAGCTATTATTTGCTTCTACCGTTCATTTCTCATAATATCCGCCTTCCGCGTCATACCAATACAGTTTGGATTCCGCATTATCATATTCGCTATGCGTCTCGATTCTGGAAAACCACACTTCGCCAAGAGCGGCTTCGCCGGCTTTTAACGTTCCGAAAGAAGTTCCATCTGAGTCAATGATGGTATTGCCCTTTTTTAACTTGATGAAAAAGCGAACGTTGTATGCCGTCGCGCCGTCGCCGGTGTTGGCGACCGTTATTTCCATCCTGGCAAAGTTTCCTGGCGTCTTGTCTTTTGCCTCAAGCCCGGTAACCTCACATTTCGGCGGATCGAAAAGAATTCCCAGCGGCGAATCCGGACTGCAGCTTAGCAAAGGCAGCGCGATCATTGCAAGAGCAACGATCCGGAGTAAACTCGAGACAAATTTGAAGTTCATATTTACTCCTTCCTTTTAATTCACAAAGCTGGGACCAACACAAGGTCGAATTACAACCACACTCTAAATCCCACCCGCACGCCCTCCAGCGTCGTCCATTCCGAGCGGAACATCTGGCCGCCGAGGCGCAGCTCGACGCGCTTGATCATGACGCCGAGCGAGCCGCCGGCAATGGTGAGCGGCTTCCCGTTGATCCACGCGTGTGAGAAATTAGCCTCGATATTGATCGGCTTGCGCGGCAACATCAACATTTTGGCGCCGATTTCCGGCCCCCAAAGATCAAGCCCGAGGCCGCTCAAGTTGCGCGCGCCGACGTAAGGGCGTGCCAGCAAATAGGGCGTGGCAATAACTTCGTATCCGCCGTTCAAGCCAAAGAACGTGAGTGATTGATTTCTCCTGCCCAAATCTTCGACGAGCGTGTGCAGATCAAGATTGGCGGCAAAGCGGTGAGCACGAAAATCACCGGCAAGCTGGAAGCCGCTCAAATCATCATCCAAATGCAAATAGCCCGCCTCGGCGAGCAGGCTGTAGCTGCGATAATCGGGCGAACGCATCGGCAGACCGCGATCATCGCGATACGGATAAGGCGCCGGCTTTGGTGGCGATGACTCAGATGACTCGCCGGTCGAGTCTCTCTTGCCGTTATCCGGCGAAAAAAAGATATTGACCAGAAAACCGAACCAGCCGCCATCATCTGATTCATCCGAACAATTCGTTTCGTCATTATTTTCTTTTTTATCTTTTTCGCTTTCCTCGTAGTCGCCGGCAAAATCGCCGAGCTTGCCCTTTTTTTCTTTTTCCTGGGCCGGAGCCAGCGATGCTGCACCAAACAGCAGCGCAAGAACGAGATAGTATGTACACCGTTTCATAACAACCTCACACTGAAGCTTTAGACATTCTGGAACTACTTGATTTTAATTTTAAATTGCCAATTGATAATTAACAATTGTCAATTGACAATTGTTTTTGTCGCGGCTTGAAAGCCGCGTTACACGATTAAAAGGCAAACCAGGTGCCAGTTTTGTAGGCAAAAACAAGCGTGTGACTCAGTTGTTTCATGCGTGATTTTGGGTTAGGAAATGGCAGCCATGATGGTCACCTGTGTGCTTTACTCACACATCTTGTGCTGAAGTATACAATGCAATTAAACAGCGATCAAAAAACAGCGCTCAAAAAATTCTCTTGCATTTCTCCG
>JBOHQZ010001314.1:0-1857 GCA_050732275.1 bacterium | reverse complement strand
CCGGCGACGCTCAACATCATTCCGCACGTCGAATACGGATTGGGGAGTTACTACATTCGCGGCGGCATGTATCGTCTGGCCGAAGCCATGCTACACGTCGCCGATGCGCTAGGCGTGAAGATCGAAACCTCAGCCAAGGTTGAAAAAATTTTGCATGATGATCACCGCGCCACCGGCATTCTGGTAAATGGCAAAAAAATTGCGGCTGATTATGTTGTTTGCGGGCAGGATGTGGTGGTGGCGCACAATCAGCTTATCGACGGCTTCGATGCGCACCGCCGGAAACTCAATCGTCTTGAGCCTTCGTGCTCCGGCTTGGTGTTTCTGTGGGGCGTCGCCAAAAGGCATCCGGAGCTGGCGCATCATAACATTTTTTTCTCGCGCGACTACCAAAACGAATTTGCGCAAATTTTTGAAAAGCGCAGGCCGCCGGATGACCCGACCATCTACGTCGCCATCACGAGCAAAAGCGATTTCGCACACGCCCCATCGCACGGCGAGAATTGGTTCGTGCTGTTGAATATGCCATATCTCACCGGCGAAGTACAGTGGAATGATGAAACAGCAAAAATTCGAGAAATCGTTATAAAAAAACTGCGGCGCATGGGATTCGACATTGAAAATCACATTGCAGAAGAAGCGACCATCACCCCGCAAGATTTTTATCAACGCTATCTCAGCAACCGCGGCAGCATCTATGGTATCTCGTCGAATAGCCGCAGCACCGCCTTCAAGCGTCCGGCCAACAGAAGCCGCGAGTTGAAAGGGCTTTACTTTGCCGGCGGCTCGACGCATCCTGGCGGCGGCATTCCGCTCGTGCTGCTCTCGGGCAAAATCGCTGCGGAACTTATAGATAAAGCCGAAAGGAAAAAATGAAAGCAACTCCCATCAAACCCGGGCCTGGCCAAGAATCAGTTTGGGATTATCCGCGCCCGCCTCGTGTGGAAGATGTTCATGCGCATATACAGATTGTCTTTAACGGCGTTACTATCGCCGAGTCGAGACAGGCCAAACGAGTGTTGGAAACCACCCATCCACCGGTTTATTACATTCCACCTCAAGACATTCAAATGTCGCATTTGGTGGAATGTTCGGGTGATTCGTTTTGCGAATGGAAGGGGAGAGCTAAATATTATGCCGTTGCCGTGAATGACAAAAAAGCGGAAAAGGCCGCTTGGTATTACGCTGATCCCACTCCCGCTTTTAAATCTATCAAAAGCTACGTTGCTTTTTATGCTGGTCAAATGGATGCTTGTTACATTGACGGAGAAAAAGTGCAACCACAGCCTGGCGGTTTTTACGGCGGTTGGGTCACCAAAAACATTGTTGGCCCGTTCAAAGGCGAGCCAGGAACGCGGGGCTGGTAAAAATCATCGTTGTGGAGTTCTTCTTGTTGATGTTTGCAAAAGTAAAAAGAAAATGTCATGCTGGAAGCATCTTGTTTCTTATCCAGCACAGTACATGATTGGAAAAGGATTCCGCCGCGGTGGGATGACATCAAAGCATAGGACTCGCACCGTTTCCAGTGATTAGTGCAAAACCCATTAAATTAACATGCAAAAAACCGTCATTATCGGTTCCGGTTTCGGCGGCCTCGCCGAGGCGATTCGCCTGCAAGCGCGTGGATTCGAAGTTACCATTCTCGAAAAAAATGCCAAAGTCGGTGGCCATGCGTATCAGCTCAAAAGGAACGGCTACACATTCGACATGGGGCCATCACTCATTACCGCGCCGAACATCATTCAGTCCGTCTTCCGTACCGCCGGCAGGGATATGCATGATTATCTCGATTTGGTCAAGCTCGATCCATATTATCGCATCTATTTTCACGACGGCGCTCAGATCGACTATTCCGGC
>JBOHQZ010001313.1:0-1860 GCA_050732275.1 bacterium | reverse complement strand
AAATTCAATCCGAACTCGCCGGGTTGGTCCGGCATCCAGTGGTATTGCCCCGCGCCAATTGACGAGCGCTTGCGGGAGGAGTTGGCGCGAGTGGCCATGGGCGCCTATCGCGCGCTGCATTGCCGCGATTACGCCCGCTTTGATGTTCGCTTGTACAAGGGAAAGCCGATGGTCATCGACGTCAATCCCAATCCCGATTTGGACCCGGCCTCGGTTTTTCCGGCCGCCGCCGAAAGCATTGGCCTGGATTACGCGGCAATGGCCGTGCGTATCGTCGAGCTTGCAACCGCGCGCCTACGGCGCCGGCTCTCGGCCATGAAAACACGCCAAACAAAAAATCGACGGCGCGCGGCAGTCATATCGGTCTAACGTTCCGCCTTTGGAGTCAACATGATATCTGTTGTCTCAATTCAGGAAGCGCCCAAAGATTAATTGTCCTTCACCAGCTCTTCGGGATTGTAATAGGTGTGCAACACGAGCAGGACGGCAATATCCAGCAGCACCTGCTCGCGCCGAGAGGGCATGTAACGCAGTTGCCGCCCGCGCGCAAACGCCACGAAGTTGCGCAACTCCTGCCTGATTCGCGCGCGGTCGATGCCGGCCCACCAATAGTCGATGCGTTCCACCAAATACGGCGAATATTCCGAGATCAAATCCGCCAGCTTCTTGCCCTTGCGCACGCGGCCGAACACGTCGATCAAAGACTGTGAGACCGGCAGCAAATCGTTGGCAGCGTCTTTCAAGCGATTCAGCACTTCCGGGCTGGTCAAAGGTATGGCGTTCACCGCCAGCCGTCGCGCGTTTTTGCTGCGCGGTTTCACAGCCATGGCGTAAAACATCCCTTCCTTCTTTTCTTTATCGACACTCCACCAACGCTTGGTTAGCACCGTGCGGGAATAGCTCGAGGTGGTCGCCCCTCTATGGCCGCCGTACGGATCGAGCACGATAAACGTTTTTTCCGTCGAACCGGCGACCAGAATCCAATGATCGAAGTTATCGACACAAATGATCACCGGATGATTTTGGCTGTGTTGCTCGCGCAGCCATGCCAGCGCTGCTTTGCTAGCGGATTTGTGCGGCCACTGCGCCTCAATGCCTTCGTATCCCAATTTTCGCAGCGCCCGGCGCAGGCCGGACTCATCGGTTCCGTTCCACCAGCGTGTACCGCAAGCTAACTTGATTTCTTCAAAGGTGACTTCCGCGTTGCCAAGCAAGTATAGCGCATTAAAAACACAAGTGGGACCGCAACTGTATTCATCTGGTTGTTTGGTGAATCCCATTTCTCAAACCCTTACAGGCGTAACCCGTCTAGGCGGGTCGCACTAAGTTACTGTTTTTATGACTTTAACGACGATATGCCCATTTCATGTCTTCCGGGTTGCTCATAATATAATACTCTGATAGATTCGAAGCAATCCCTTATTAAAAAATTTTTTATAAACACTTTAAAGCTGGCAAAGTGGTTTAAGATAAAAAAAATAAATATTTCGTATAGTGTATTTTTGTTCACAAAATGGATTCCCCAAAAAAAATTGCGCCGCTAAAACAAGAATGCGCTTCGAGCAGGAAGAAAGAAAATGACTGTTATATTCGTTAAGGTTTAGTTTTGGAGTAAAAGGGTAATGTGTCGCAACACAAAATCAACTAGTTAGCTCAATTCAGCACTCACATTTTAACCCTTAACGAGTATAGTAGCCTAGCACAGAAGAATTATTTTAAGAATTGCTTTACTGGCTGAATCGTCCTGCATTCGTGGGCATTTTGCTGTGTGTGCGATGAGGCCGCGAGAGGGAGGCAATTTTGCCCAGTAACTCGTCCAGATCAGATGATTTGAGCACAAAGGCATCGGCAGCTAAGCGA
>JBOHQZ010001312.1:0-1862 GCA_050732275.1 bacterium | reverse complement strand
GTCAAATATTTTCTGCGCCATTGGAGCGAGCCGGCTGTGCAAAAAGAGCTGGAAGCGGCTGGCGTGAATCCTTCCCGCCAGCCGGATATGAAGAGCCTGCACTTCGTGCAAATCGATGAATTTTACCCGATCCATCCGCAGCAGCAAAACAGTTTCTATTATTATGTCAACATGTTTTATCTGCAGAGCTTCGGCTTGGATCCGGCGAAAGCTTTGCTCATCGACTGCGCGAAGATCGGGTTGCCTGAAGGCACAGACTTGGATAGCGTGTGGCCGGAGAAGGTGGTCGATCTATCGTTGCGCTATCGCCACGGAAAAAATACGCTGGAGCAATCGCAAAAGCAAGTGCTGGAGAACATCGATCAGTGGTGTGCCGAGCAGGAAGAAAAAATTCGCAGCCTCGGCGGCATCGGCTTTTTTCTCGGCGGTATCGGGCCGGACGGACACATCGGCTTCAACGTGCAGGGATCGGATTTTCATTCGACGACGCGGCTCACTGCGACTAACTACGAGACGCAAGCAGCGGCGGCGACGGATTTGGGCGGTATTGAAATCGCGCGCCAGCGTTTGGTGATCACCATTGGCTTGGCTACGATCACGTACAATCCCAACTGCACAGCGATTATTATTGCCGCCGGCGAGGCCAAAGCGCCGATCGTGGCGGATGCGATTCAACAACCCAAGCACATTCGTTATCCGGCGACGGTGCTCCAAGATTTGCCGAACGCGCGCTTTTATTTGACGCAGGGCGCGGCCAAACTATTGAACGAGCGGCAATATGAAATTCTCGTGAAAAGTGTAGCACTCGACGACGAGCAGGCTGAGAAGATCGTTATCGATTTGGCGTTGGAGAAACGTAAGCGTATCCGCTATCTGAGCGAGGATGATTTCAAGAGCAGTCGTTATAGCGCCGAGCTGCTAAAAAAATGGCCTGATAAATTCACCAAGCTGACACAGATGATCGAGCAACGGCTCGTGCAAAAAATCGAGCACGGGATGAAAATGCTGACCGATCAGGTTTTTCTGCACACGGAGCCTCATCACGATGACCTGATGCTCGGTTATTTGCCTTTCATCGTGCGCCACATTCGCGATGCTGCAAACCAGCACTATTTTGTCACGCTCACCAGCGGATTTACGGCGGTGACCAATCGCTACGTGCTGATGCTGTTGCAAAAACTCAAACATTTTCTCGATCGCGGCGCTTTCAATAAACTTATTAGCGAAGGCTATTTCCTTCCGGACAATGAGCAAGGGCGCAACCGCGATCTCTGGCAATATCTCGACGGCATTGCTTCCAATCGTGATATCGTGAAAGAAGAAGGCGCAGCGCGGCGGCTGCTGCGCAATTTGATTTTTATTTTCGAGGACGACGATATCGACAATCTCCGGAACCGTATCACCGAGCTGATGAACTATTTTGAGACGCAATATCCGGGCAAAAAAGATTTGCCGCACATTCAGCGGCTGAAAGGCATGATTCGCGAGTGGGAGGCGGATTGCTTGTGGGGTTACTTTGGCTTCAATTCGAGCGCAGTGATGCATGCGCGTTTGGGATTTTATAAAGGAGAGATTTTTACGGAAGAACCCACCGTCGAGCGCGACGTGAAACCGATTTTGGAGATGCTGCAGCGCATTCAGCCGACCATCGTCAGCGTCGCGCTCGATCCCGAAGCGAGCGGGCCGGATACGCATTACAAAGTTTTGCAGGTGATGTCTGAAGCCCTGCGCATTTACGAAGAAGAATCCAAACGCTCGAATATCGAAGTGTGGGGCTATCGCAACGTGTGGTATCGTTTTCATCCCTCGGAAGCGAATATTTTCGTGCCGGTGTCGTTGAACATGTTTTCCGTGATGTCAAG
>JBOHQZ010001311.1:0-1868 GCA_050732275.1 bacterium | reverse complement strand
CATCTCTTCCGCCGGCAGCAAGGTGAAAAGATCGACGTCTTCGTGGCCCAACATACGGCCGGCGCCGGAGGCGGTATCCTCGGCAGTGAGCGGCGGATAGTAATTCAAACGAAAGCCGAAATTCGTGCGCGCCAATTTGCGGTCGTACAAATGCGGATCGCAGCCGAGGTAGCGGAGAATGCTTTGCATGATCGGCTGAATCAGCTTCTCGTGCTGCAAACAGATTTGCCGGAAGAACGGCTCGAAACCGGGCAACGGCCAAAATTCTTTTTCGTTATAATTCGGATTTTCGCCGAAATCAAACGCGCGGCGGCAGAACACCCAGCCTTCGACGAGGTCAGGATGAATATTCGACGTCTCCTTGATGGGAAAATAACCCTGATTCACCGAGCCGAAGCGTTGCGCGCGATATTGCATTCTCTGCTCGCGGCTGGTCTTTTTAAAAAGCTCGCAGGTTTTGTTCGTGGCTTCGGCATAAAGCTTGGGATCAACGCCATGATTGGTGAGAATAGCAAAGCCGATTCCCTCCAGCGCTGCGCCAAGCTCCGCCGCAAATTTTTTCTTTCCAGCCTCGCCGCCTTGAAAGAATTGGCTGAGGTCGCAGGTTTTGATTTCGTACTCGTCGTCAAATTGATCCAGCTCGTGTTCGGCCAGATGGTAGGTCTGTTCTTTTTTGACCTGATCATAACGGCTGAACTCTTGATTCACGGCAGTGATGCCTTGTTCTTGCGTCGCGCTCATGATCATTTCTCCTTTCTGGTGTTGGCAAGATATATTGCGCTTTTCAAAAAGTCAAGCTGAACATTTGGCTTCATAAGCGTCCTTCTATTCTCCAATCTTCACCCAAATCGGACTCGACCACGCCATCTCGCCATCTTCCTGAATGATGCGGACATAGTACCAATGCGTTCCGGGGCCGGCCTGCTGATCAATAAACTCAAAACGCGCCATTTCCCCGTGGCCAAAATCGCCGCCAAATTGGTGAATGATCTCGTTATCACGCAGCAGATAGATGTAATGAATTTTGTCGGTGCCCGCGACGCGCACGACGAGCTTGGGCGGAACGTTAGCAACATATTCGCTTCCCATGAGATGATCATCGGCGCTAAAATAAAGAAGAATGCGCACGCCGCTGGTGGCGTAAACCCGCCGCGCTTTCAAAGCTTCGAAGAGCGCCTCACGTGTAAGCGCGCCTTTGATCCAGACACCAGCCAAGCCCTGCACCCAGGGATCGCGCTTGCGGCCGATGCCGTGGTGCCAGATGAGTCCGTGCCCATCCGAAGCGCCGAGCACGCCGAAACGCAAACCTTGCGCGAGGCCGTTCTGCACGAACATGCCGGGCATGCCGCCGCGATGCGTGATCGGCTCGTTGCCGAGATATTCGAATGCGCCATGCACGGAGACGATCTCAACATTCGGTTGCGCCACCGGATCGTGGTTTTGCCAATCCACACCCGTCCAGCCGATGTGATGAGGAAAGGCAATCGCGCCATCCGCCTTCAGCCGCGCAAAAAGTTTCGGCGTCACATTGGCGATGGTGTCGGCGAGACTGTAAATCGGCTTTGACTCGTCCGTAAAATAAACATTCTTGTGGCCCGCTCCATTCGGCCAGCGCGCCGAGGTCCATTCATACGCTGAAATCGTAACGAAATCCTCCGGCGCATGAAAACCGGCGGTGACTTTTTTAATATATTCCCATTCCGATGGCAGCAAGCGATTTCGCACGAACCACTCGTGATCGGTGAGCGCGGCAAAATCCCAATTGTAAAAATCGCGGCTGCGAGTGTAACAATCATCCACCGTGCCCATGCCGTCGGAGAGATTTGAGTGTTGGTGCAAATCGCCGAAAACGAGTGACGCGTTTGCCG
>JBOHQZ010001310.1:0-1869 GCA_050732275.1 bacterium | reverse complement strand
CAGCATCTATAAATTAAGATACAAAACCAACTTCTCACTTTCAACCGAAATTTTGGAACGCCGCTCAAGACACAATTCCATTATTTCAACACTCCGAGAACCCTTCACTTCACTTTTTACTTGTGATACGGCTCTCCTCGCAAAATCGTAAACGCGCGGTAAACCTGTTCGAGCAACACCACGCGCGCCAGCTCGTGCGGCAGGGTCATTGCCGAGAGCGCGAGCCGGAGGTTGGCTTTGGCAATGATTTGAGAATCCAATCCCACCGGGCCGCCGATGACGAAATCCATCTTGCGGATGCCGGCATCGATCTGCCGGCGCAAGATTTGTGCGAGCTGCTCGCTGCTCAACGATTTGCCTTCGCGGTCGAGCGCGACGAGATAGCTTCCGGGTTCGAGCGCTTGCGCAATTGCTCTTCCCTCTTCAGCGCACGCTTTCGCGTCCGGCAAACCCTTGCCGATGACATCGCGAATTTCCATCACCTCGAAATTGGCGTAATTTTGCAAACGGCGGCTATACTCGGCGGCAGCAGGCAGCCAAATGGAGCCGCGCAGTTTGCCGACGGCGATGAGGCGAAGATGTAATGGGAAAAAGGGCATCGGTAAAAGCGTTTGCTGGTTGGCCTGTTAGCCAGTTAACGGACAAACAGACTAACCGGCTAACTTAACACAACTTCTTTCAGCGTCTCAAAAAATCCTGGAAAAGAAATATCAACGCATTCGGCGCCGCGAATCGTCGTGGGCGAATCGGCCAGCAAACCGGCGATAGCGAATGCCATCGCGATGCGATGGTCGCCATAAGAATCAATTTCCGCGCCGTGCAATCGCATCGGGCCGGTGATCACGAGTCCATCCGGCAATTCTTCAACGGTTGCGCCCATCACGCGCAGATTGCGTGCGAGTGCAGTAATGCGGTCACTTTCTTTTACCCGCAATTCTTTAGCGTCGCGAAAGCAAGTTTCTCCCTCCGCTTGCGTGGCGAGGATGGCGAGAATGGGAATTTCATCAATCAACAACGGAACGCGTTTGCCGGAAACGCTCACCCCGCGCAACGGGTGATGCCGCAGCACCAAATCAGCAACCGGTTCATGGGATTCATTTTTTATATTGGCAATTTCGATGGCAGCACCCATTTCACGCGCAACCTCTAAAAACGCCGTGCGGGTGGGATTGAGGCCGACGTTTTCAACAACCAACTCACTTTCCGGCAGAAGCAGCGCCGCCGCGATAAAAAACGCCGCGGAAGAGAAATCGCCTGGAACGTCGATTTCGCCACCGCGCAATTTCTCAGCGCGAATACTAATTCTATTACTGATCACTGAATACTGATCGCTGGCGACTGAATACTGGCCACTGGTCACTGAAATACACGCTCCCATTTTACGCAGCATTCTCTCACTGTGATCGCGGGTTGGAACATGTTCTTCAATCACCGTTTCACCTTCCGCACCCAATCCGGCGAAGAGCACACAACTTTTCACTTGTGCTGAAGCAACCGGCAGGGCGTAGTGAATGCCTTGCAATTTGCGGCCGCTGATATTAAGCGGAGCGCAGCCATTTTTTTGCGCCGAGATCGTTGCGCCCATTTGCGTGAGCGGCTCGATAATGCGCCGCATCGGCCGCCGGCGCAACGAAGCGTCACCGCTTATGATCGTGGTGAATGGCTGGGTGGCAAGAATGCCGGCGAGCAAACGCATCGTCGTGCCGGAATTGCCGGCGTCGAGAACTGCCGCCGGTTTTTGCAAACCCGAAAGGCCGCGACCATACACGATGATTTCACCATTTTGTTCCTGAATTGAAACACCCAACTGTCGTAAGCAGTTCATCGTGCTGCGCACATCTTCGCCCGGGGCAAGTCCACGAATGCGCG
>JBOHQZ010001309.1:0-1872 GCA_050732275.1 bacterium | reverse complement strand
CGGAGCGCGTTTCCACCGCCGCCGCGAGTCGCAGCAATTCGTCCTCGCTCGTGTTGTTCAAAGTGACAATGTCGGTCACGGCAAATTTTCCCGAAGTGATGGTGCCGGTTTTGTCGAGCGCCATCGCGTCGAGTCGCCCGAGATTTTCGAGATGCACACCGCCTTTCACCAAAACGCCATTGCGCGCGGCTTGGGCAACGCCGGAGAGAATCGCCGCCGGTGTCGCAATTGCCAGCGCGCAGGGCGAAGCGGCCACCGGCACGCTTTCGCCGGTGATCGGACTTTGATCGACGGTCGAATTCCCTTCGGTGATTTTGCCATCAATCGGAATGCGCTCGCCGGGACGAACGAAAACGAGATCGCCGCGAAGGAGCTGCTCGACCGGAATTTCAACTTCACGGCCATTGCGTCGCACCCGTGCGATTTTGGGAGTGATTGCTCCCAGGGCTTTGATGGCGTTGCGAGCTTTGCCCATCGCGTAGTGTTCCAGAGAATGGCCAAGGCTGAAGAGAAAAAGCAGAAGCGCGCCTTCGGCCCATTCGCCAAGAATCGCCGCGCCAATGGCGGCGACGACCATGAGAAAATCAATGTCGAAACGAAAATGCAACGCCGCCTTGAATCCGTGCCGCGTGGCATCGTAGCCGCCGGTCAAATAAGCCAAAATATAGGAAGCGAGCGCGGCGTTGCGGGGCAGGCCGAAAAATTTTTCGCCGAAGAATCCCACCGCGAGAAAAAATCCCGAGAGCAGCGCCAGCACCAATTCCCAATTTTGCCGGAACCAATTGGGCCGTTCTTCTTCCTCGACTTTGTAGCCGAGCGCGCTCACGCGTTGCACGATTTTGGCGCGGTGGAGAATCGAGGCGTCGTACTCCGCGCGCATTTTTTCCGCGGCATAATTCACGGAGACGTTGAGCATGCCGTTGAGGCGACCGAGAATGTGCTCGATGCTGGTGGCGCAGTTGCCGCAATCCATGTCGGTGATGCGGAACGATTCGTGCTTGTAGCGCTCGCGCACTTCCGCGCCGGCTTGCTCGGCCCAACGCTGCACCTGCTGCAACGAAACCAGATTGGGGTCGTAGTGCAGACAAAAACAGGCTTGACCGTTTTTGCGATCCACGTGCGCTTGTGCAATGCCGCGATGCGATTTCACGCGCTCCAGCAGCCGCTCAACACTTTGATCTCTTTCGTCCTCGACACCGGGAAGCAAAATGGGAATTTCAAGCTTGAGCTCTTGCATGGCGATCCCTTTCACAGCCAGCGGCGCACGTTGCGGCAGTACGCCGCGTAGCGCTCACCGTGCTTTTTGGTGAGATATTCCTCTTCCAAACGAATTTGAATTTGCATGAGAACAACGCCCAACCCGAACACCAGCAGCGTGAGCGCGTTGGGAATGGCCAAAAAGAAACCGAGCAGCGTGATCATCATGCCGAGGAAAATCGGATTGCGCGAGAAGCGAAACACACCGGCTTGCACCAACTCCGTGGTGTGCTGCTCGTCAATGCCGATGCGCCACGAGTTGCCCATTTGGATTTGCGCGAGCAGCGTCCACAATAATGATGCGGCCAGCAAGATGATTCCGGTGACGATTAAAGTTGGGTGTCGCAGCCAAGTGAGTGGCGCAAGATATGAGTAGGCCTGCGCAGAGAAGGCATATAAAAAAACGGCGACGGCGCTCAACGCAATGGTGAACTTGAACGCGCGACCGGCGAAGTCGTGCACGCTAGCGGTTTTCCCAAACACGAGCGGATTGACGCCGGTTCTTTTCCACGTCACGAAAGAACGCCAAACAAAGGCGGTGAAGAGGTAAATGAGAAAATAAGCCGGTAGAAAATATTTCAGCCAAGTGGACATGATTAATGCCTTGTATAGAAA
>JBOHQZ010001308.1:0-1877 GCA_050732275.1 bacterium | reverse complement strand
ATTTGACCATGGCGATTCAGTAAAACCACCCAACTCGAAAGCGCGCCGCGATAAGTTCCGAACAACGGTAGTGCCACATTCATTTTATATTTCCTGGCGTAACGTGCGACCGCGCGCGTCAACTCGCCGGGAATGGGATCGGCAATATATTCTTTTTTATTGCTCGACCACATGCGATGGGACAGGTTGGCATACTCGCCGAACAAAACCAGGTCGGAAGCGCGTTCGCCGGCAATCTTCACCATATCTAAAATGTGCTGGCGGTTCTTCGCTTGTTTCTCTTTAAAAGAGCGGCCTTCGATGACGGTTGGCAATTGTGCTGTGCTGATGCGGACAATTCGGGGCATGAGTGAATTCCTCGAGTTGCTAAAAAATAATCGCCAACGGATAGATGAACCCAACTGAAAAACAATTCTTTGATTCCGTTGGGTTCATCTATCCGTTGGGAAAGTGTTTTTATCAAAAAATTGGAGAAAGTAAATTTTCATGTTTCATGGCCCATCGTTTTTTCATAGCTTGCTTCTTTTGTCTTCTTTCTGAAATACCACACCATCATCAACCCCACCGTCAGCGTGCCAAATCCGGCAACGGCGTTCAGCCAATACACCTCGCTCGAGGCCGGCACCAGCATTAGTAAAATGAGCACGACGCCAACGCCCGCCGTGAGCACGCCGACGACTTTATACGAGTTCATGGCATTGAAATCCCATGTCTGTTCCGCCTCAACAGCCGGGGTCGCCAACTCTTGGGCAAAAGCGGCGAGGCGCGCACGCGCCTTGGGGTCGCGGTCTTGCCAAAAAGCTGAAAGAAAAAAGACCGTAGCGCTGGAGAGCACACCGACAAAAACATTCGCCTCGTATTGGTGGGCTGAGAAATCAAAAACCACGTTGCACGCCAGAACGAGCAGCAAGCCGGTGGTGGCCGAAGCCATTGCCGACCACGACGGTGTTTTGGTGTAAACAAAACCCAGCATTACCGGTGTGAACATCGACGGCGTAAACCACGAGTAGTACATCAAAGCAAATTCAAAGACACCCTTGGCGCGCTGCACGATCAGCGCGGAGGCGATGGCCAAAGCGCCGAGGACGAGCACCGTGTAACGGCCAACGCGCAATTGCTGCTTTTCAGAAGGCACATTTTTTGAGAAGGTCTGTTTTGCACGAACATAAACATCTCTTACGATGATTGACGCCAGATAATTCAATCCGGTATCCACCGAGCTGGTGGTTGCCGCCAGCAGCGCCGACATGGTTACGCCGATCATGCCGCTGGGCAGCAGCGTGAGCGCGAGGGTGACGAACGAGGCCTCGGCGGGTTCGGCAAGCTGCGGCCAAATTTCTGCGATCGACGGAAACATGAGCCGCGCCGCCATCGTCGGCGTGATCCAAAGCAGCGGCAAAAGTAAGCTGAGCACGCTGCACAAAATCGCCATCTTGCGGGCGTCGCGCTCGGTGGGCACGCTATCATAACGTTGCCCGATGAACCACGCGGCGTTATAGCCGATAAAAATGTTGGTGAGATAGGCGAGGTAAAACCAGGGCCGCTTGAAAAGATCCTGCAAGCTCAAATACCCCTCCGGCGCTTCTGACCATAATCGCTGCATGCCGGACATGAAACCTTCGCCATTTCCCAACGCTAAAAATGCCAGCGGAAAAATCATCAGCGTCATGATCACGATGACGAGAAATTGCATCACGTCGGTGATCATGACGCCCCAGAGTCCGCCAGCGCTGTTGTAAATGAGCAGCACCACTGCCGTGACGATCATCGTCAGCTCCAACCCGCTCAACGTGACAAAGCCCAAATTGATCTGCCAACCAATGATGCCGAGCGCGCTGGTCAGAAAAATGCACAATGTATAAATGCCCAATCCCATC
>JBOHQZ010001307.1:0-1880 GCA_050732275.1 bacterium | reverse complement strand
AGGCGCCAGCGTCAATCCGTTCCCATGGGGTAGAGCTGGGTTGAGCTGGCTCAACGTGCTGCAACCGGATCTCGGCCTCGCGGCCGGTTCCAAATTCCCGCGCAGCTTGCGCGGCGGCGTCGCCGTGCTCGCCAAAGCGGAATGGCAATGGCTCGTGGCGGCCGATTTGGAAAAGCAGCAGAACCTCGACGGGGTGAAATACTTCATCGGCAGCGAAAGCATGGTGCCGGGATTGCGAACCGAAGTGTTGAAGCTAAGGCTCGGCGCGAATCGTAACTGGTTTTCGGCCGGCTTCAGAGTGGCGGTGTTTTCCATCCAGGTCAATTATGCTTTGCTGTTCTTTCGCCACGACGATGGCTTGTACAATCATCGGTTCTCTTTATCCTATTCACGGCCTCCGGCAAACGGCGCGGGCGGTTATTGATCAGCGGGTGAGGCTTTAAAAATTATTGCTGGAGGAAGATTGATGACCCGGACTAAAACGCGCAATACTCTCGGTTACGGCTTGGAGAAAAATATGAGATCAGCAGCTTGCGTGATGACCATAAGTTGGCTTTGTTTGGCAGCGTGGAACGATCAAGCCGTCACGGCAACAACCAAGCAGGCGGGCACAGATCGGGCTAAGGCCGATTCCCTCGATCTCGGCGATTTTTACCCGTTGCACATAACAGTTTGGAACAAAGAAATCGAGCCCGGCACCAAGGATGTCAAATTAAAAAATTTCAATTTGACGGTTCGCGCCTATCGCTTATCGGCTATGGACAAGCCAGCGGAGAATTTGGAAAATTTGCCGGCGATGGCCAGCAGATGGTTTAAAGTGCAAAATCAGGGCTCGCGGTATTATCGTTGGAATGGCAAGACGCAACCGGGCGAGGAAGACCCCGGTTATATGCAAGACAACCAACAAAAGTTGACCTGCAATGGCATTGCGGTGTCACATTTGCCGCCAGACGAGGCTTTCCCCAGCTTGGAAATCCGCTCCCAAGTCGAGATGGCGCGCAATGATTCACTGTTCATCGGCGAATTTCGCTTTCAGCCGGATCAACCTGGATTATATCGCCTGCTCTGGCAGGTCTCGCGCAATCGGCAAGTTACCGACACGCTGGTGCAGCACGTCTATTTCAAGTGTCCACCCTATTCACTGAAGCTGCTGGTGAAGAGCGAGCACTTACTCCATCACATTAGCTACGACCATTTCGGCATCCCGCTGGTGTCAAGCGCATTTTTTGAGAAGGGTTCGGAGACGATGAGCGCCAACGATCCCGACCGAATTTTTCGCAACACCTTTATTGCAACCGCGGCCAAACGCATGGCCTGCGAAAAGTACGAGGCGGCGCTGCCCATTCTTTATGATAAAACCGTCCGCGAGAATGCCGCGCTTGGCAGAGCGCGCGCGGAAAAATTGCAAGCCTTACTGCAAGAGACCACACACCTGCTGAATAACGACCGGATTTGCGAAATCGCCTTTAACGTACGCGAGGCGAAACCCGATGAATGGGAGCGCTTCATCAAGCCGCATTCGGAGATTTCACCTGAGCAATTTTCCCAGGAAAACCGCGTGGCGCCGCTCGTGCTCGACCTCGCCGCACAACGTCAGGTGTTTGCGCCTCTGGAAGTCTTGTCCAATGAAAAATCGGATGAGGTCGTGCTGACGGTGCAGATGCAACCGCAAAATTTTTTGACTGAATGCATCAAAAGCGCCAAGCTCGTGGTAGCGGACAGTCTCGGCCAGAGCCAAGAAGAGGAGTTGGCACTGAACGCGCTGCCGGAGATTTTGCGCGGCGCCCAAAAAATTTCGCTCACCTCGAAACCGATGCTGCAATTTTTGCGGCACGGCCATTACGTCGCCCGGTTGCACCTCGCCGTGAGCTGTCCGGATC
>JBOHQZ010001306.1:0-1880 GCA_050732275.1 bacterium | reverse complement strand
CCGGAAATCGTCGATATCGTCGTGCGCCTGCCGGAGTTTATTTCGGCAAGCTCGCGCTATTTGCAGCAAGTGTTCAATACACCGGTGCAGGAAAATCCGTTGGCCGGCCTGCGCAGCGGCCTGATGGCCGGCGCCTGCATCATCGGCGGCGTCATCGCTTTCGTTTATGGTGCGCACCCGATCCTATGGGTCGGGCTGTTTGTTTCGAGTGTTATATTTTTCTTCTTTGGAAAATGAAAGTTCGTAGTAGTGCCTTTAGGCACCGGTCTAACGGTTCCAATGAATTGATTCTGAATTACACGCTTTGTTTCAATTCCGTATATTCGACGCCTGAAGGCGTTACTACAAACCTTCATAGCAACTCCAATGACAACGAACAAAAACCATCCGATTATTCTCGCCCACGGCATCACCAGGCCTGATTATCTCATCGATTTCATCAAACGCAAAGCGAACTTGCAAGACCTCGGCTTGGTTGCCGACAAATTTCACTATTTCAAAGGTATTGCCAGCTTCTTGCGGCAGCACGGTTTTGAAGTTTATCACACCAGCGTCAGCTTTGCCGCCGACGTCGAAACGCGAGCGCTGGATCTCACCGGAGAGGTTCAGAAAATTCTTGCCGATACCGGCCATGAAAAAGTACACATCATCGGCCACAGCATGGGCGGCCTGGATGCGCGGCACATGATCGTCAATCACAATATGGCGGAGAAAGTGGCGTCGCTGACGACCATCGGCACGCCGCATTTGGGCGCGAGTGTGGCGGATTGGTTCGTCGAGATCGGCTTGGACAAGATCATCGGCGCCATCCGCAAGGTGATTAATTTGGACGGCTTCAAAAGCTTGACCACAGCGGCTTGCCAGCAATTCAACGATTTTGCGCGCGATAAAGAAGCCTCCAATTCCGTCATTTATCAAGTTTACGCGAGCGCGCAAAAATGCGAATTGACTTTTCCGCTATTTCAGAAAACGTGGCAAATTACTTACGACAATGAAGGCGATAATGAGGGCTTGGTCTCGGTGAAGTCGCAGAAATGGGAAGACCGCTTGCTGGGAAAAAGCGCCGTCAAAGCCGTCAAACAGCACGACTTTCCCTTCCCCGCTGATCACGTGAATCAAATGGGCTGGTGGCATTGGAATGGCGCGCACTGGAATGCGCACATTTTGAAAGAAAAAAAGGAATTTGAAATGACCATAAAAAATGTTTATTTAAGAATAGCCCAAGAAGCCTCAAGCCGTTGTTGACTTCCTGTTTATGGCGCAATGCGGACCCCGCTCAGCGGGGCAACCCAAAAGGGGCAACCGCGAATGGGCGCGAATTGACGCGAATGAAAAAATTAGCGGTCATTAGCGTTGATTAGCGGTTTAAAAATGTTTGCCGAAAAAGCTTACGGCCATAGGCAAATATTTCACTTTTAATAGAATAAATTCTGAAAGTTTTTCGTCCACTCAATAATAAACCCCACTGCATTGATACTAAAAACCTCTTTCAAAAAAATTCTTTTATTGGTCGCCCCCTTTTCTTTTTTCGCGTCTGCCGTCCTCGCTCAAGAAACTCACTCCCGCCCCAAGGTCGGCTTGGCGCTCAGCGGCGGCGGCGCCAAGGGATTTGCCCATATCGGCGTGCTGAAAGTTTTGGAAGAAATCGGCGTGCCGGTGGATTGCATTGCCGGCACGAGCATGGGCAGCGTGATCGGCGGTTTGTATGCAATCGGCTACGATCCTGATTCACTCGCCGCGCTGGCGGAGCAGGAAGATTGGCAGGCCATTTTCAACGACGCGGCAACCCACCGCGATCTGCCGATGGAAGAGAAACTTTGGGATGCGCGTTACATTGCGACATTTCCCATTCGCCGAGGCAACGTGCAATTACCGGCCGG
>JBOHQZ010001305.1:0-1884 GCA_050732275.1 bacterium | reverse complement strand
TTAGTGCCGCGCTCAAAGCGGATATGTTGGTTGGATTGGCGGCGATTTACTTTGGCCGCTGACCGGTCATCAACGAGCAGTTATCAGTCATTAGTGATCAGTAATCCGTAACAAAGAACCAGCAACCAGCATGCGCGCTCTTGTTCAACGTGTCACCAAAGGCTCCGTTTCAGTCGAGGGCAAAATCGTCGGCGCCATCGAACAGGGTTTGGTGATTTTACTCGGCATTCGCACGGGCGATACGGAGACGGAGGCCCGCTACCTGGCGGAAAAATGCGCCAACCTGCGGATTTTTGCCGATGCCGATAGTAAGTTCAATCGCTCACTGCTCGACGTGGGCGGCAGCGCGCTGGTCATCTCGCAATTCACGCTTTATGGCGATACGCGCAAAGGCCGGCGCCCCGGATTCGAAGAAGCCGCGCGCCCGGAAATGGCGGAACCGCTGTACAAATGTTTCGTGCAGGAGCTGCAGCGGTTTCCTATTCGCGTTGCCGAAGGCGTTTTTGGCGCCATGATGCTGGTTGAGATTCATAATGACGGACCGGTGACTTTGATGTTGGAAAGCAAGTAGCAGGTATGCAAGCAATATGATTTGCCACTTACACTATGATTTTGCCGATCGCGTTGCCGGATAAACCCGTTTTTCTTGCTTCTGGTTCGCCGCGCCGTGCCGAAATTTTGAAAAAGATCGGGCTCGATTTTTCCATTCGTCCCAGCGCTATCGATGAGACCAATGTTGCAGCGTTGCCGCCAGCGGAATATGCGGTCGATACCGCCAGGCGCAAAGCCAGGGCCGTAGCGGCGGAAGTCACCACCGGCTTGGTAATCGGCGCTGATACCATCGTCGTGATCGGAAACGAAATTCTGGGCAAGCCGACTTCTGAGCACGATGCTGGCAAAATGCTGCGGCGCTTATCCGGAAAAACCCATCGTGTCTTCACCGGCTTTGCGCTGATTGATCGGCCCTCAAATCGTGAAATGGTTAGCCTCGAAATGACAGAGGTGACTTTTCGTGCGCTGGAAGAAGCGGAGATAGCCGCGTATGTCCGCAGCGGCGAGGCCATGGACAAGGCCGGCGCGTATGGCATTCAAGATGCCAGCGCGGTTTTCGCCGAGCGCATCAACGGCTGTTTTTATAACGTCGTTGGGTTCCCGCTCACGCGCTTCTATCTAACGTTGCGGTCGTTTTATAATATTTCCCGGCAAAACGATAACGATCGCAAAGATTTGTAGCCCGGTTACCAGCATGGTTCGTTTGTCCCGCTCCTGGCATGCGGCAGGGCAGGCGCGGCGGAAGCAGTCTGCGTTACGTCAATCGAGGGAAGGGTGGTATATGAAAGAAATCGGCCAGAAAATTCAGCAGGCACGTCTTGCCAAAGGCGTCACTCTGGAGGAAATCGCCAGTAGCACGCACATTCAACTGGCGCACCTCCAAAAGATCGAGAAGGGCCAATTCGATTTCTTGCCGCGGCCTTACGTTGTCGCGTTCATAAAAACTTTTTCGCAACAAGTCGGGCTGAATGGCGAAACGCTGATCAAGCATTGGCGTGAACACGAGCAAACTGAGATTGCGCGGCTCCATGAGCAGCAAGGCCAACCGCCAGCGCACCAAAAAGAAGAGCACAAAACGGCAAGCTTTCCGTTGCGGCCGCCGGAGCTTGCCGCCGCCCAATCGATCTCAATTCCGTATCTGAAGGAGATCGCCATCGGTGTCGGGATGGTTGTGGTGATGGCAGGGTTGATTTACGTCATGTCACGACCGGGTGATGAGCAGGCGCAGAATGGCCGGGATAACCAGCGGAGCAGCGCTCAAAGCAGCGAGCCTGCACGCGTGCAAGAAATCCCTTTCTCGCAAGTTTCAAAAGAAGTGGCGGCAAGAACGCA
>JBOHQZ010001304.1:0-1885 GCA_050732275.1 bacterium | reverse complement strand
GAAGCTTATGACGCGATTCAAAGGCTGGTTGCCGAACTGAGCTACGCGAGAAACGAAGCGGCACGGCGTTATTTGAATGGTGAGATCGATGCGGATGCTGCTACCGCTTGGCAATCGAATTTTTCGCTCATGTCGCCAGAGCGCGCTCAACAAAGCACCCGCTTTATCGATCAATATCGGAGCTATGTCATTAACTACAATTTGGGCAATGACCTGGTGCAGAGCTACATCGAGAAGCATGGCGGGACAGCGGATCAGCCGCAAAAGCGCTGGGAAGAATTCAGCAAGCTGCTCGCCTCGCCGCGGCTGCCTTCCGGGTTGAAATGAGATTCTTAAAAACTTTACTCAACGATACAAGCTGTCAACGGATTTTTTTTGAATCAGTTAGCCGCCTTTATCTGTCGGGCTTATTTTCCCGTTGAAGCAATAAATTTTCTGAATGCTTTCATATACTAATTGAAATGTAAAAGATCAACGTCATTGCGAGGCGTTTTTTTGCCGAAGCAATCTGCTGTTGCCAAGAGATTGCTTCGCTGAGAAACGCTCGCAATGACGATTTCAAATTAACCCTGAGTGCTCTGAAAAATCAAACCGAAGGAATTTTCCATGTCATTCTCCAACCCCGCCAGCCAGGCCAAACAAAACGCCGTCCCGTATGTCAAATTGCTCATGGATTTGTTGGGAGACCGCGATCCATTCGAGGTGCAATCGCAACAGCTCACGGCGTTGCAGGCCGAGCTTGCCGGCTTCGATGATGCGACGCTGCGCCGTCCCGAGAAGCCGGGCAAATGGTCGATCATGCAAGTGGTGCAGCATCTTGCCGACTCCGAGCTGGTTTCTCGGTATCGCATGCGGCTGATTCTGGCCCAGCCCACGCCTGAGATTCAGGGCTACGATCAAGATCTGTGGGCCACCGAACTCAAATACAACGAGATGGACTTAAACGAGGCGCTGGAACAGATTCGGGTGTTGCGGTCGGCAAATTTGAAAATGCTGCGCAAGTTGAGCGAGGCGGAAATGGAGCGCTATGGCACTCATAACGAACGCGGGCCGGAGAGCGTCCGAAAAATTTTGCAGATGATTGCCGGTCATGACATACTGCATTTGAATCAGATCAGGAGAATCAAGAAAGCGCATGGGATTTGATCGTCGACGAGTATGCCCCAACAGATAAACAACGACCAACGGATGTCCAAAAGGTCTTGGAAGCGAAGCATTAGCCTAACCAAAAAAATTTTCCCAACGGATGGAAACAACACAGCGGATATAAAACTTTTTTATCCGTTGCGTTGTTTCTATCCGTTGCGCAGCTTTTATCCACATGCCATTTGAAATAAGCGCTGCCGAAGCACGCTTTGAAGTTTGGCGCCAGCGCGCCGGTTTCGTTTTAGCGCCGATTATCTTCGTCGCTTTTCTAGTTTGGCCAATGCCAAGTCTCACTCCGCAAGCGCACAAGCTTGCGGCGGTGATGGGGCTGGTAATGTGCCTGTGGATCACCGAAGCCTTGCCGCTGGCGGTTACCGGTTTGCTCGGACCGACGCTGGTCATTCTGCTCGGCATTGCTCCCGCCGCCAAAGCATTTGCGCCGTTTGCCGATCCGATCATGTTCTTGTTTGTCGGGGCGTTCGTGCTGGCGCGGGCCATCAATCTGCACGGATTGGATCGCCGCTTTGCCTACGCCGTGCTCTCGCATCGTTGGGTGGGCGAAAGCCCGAGCCGCATTTTGTTTGCCTACGGTGCGGCGACGTGTACGATTTCGATGTGGATTTCCAACACCGCGACGGTGGCGATGATGTTCCCGATTGGGTTGGCGATCGTCAACACCATGCGGCGACTTCACCCCGAAGCAGTGAGCAGCAAATACGCCGGCGCCATGATGCTGATC
>JBOHQZ010001303.1:0-1889 GCA_050732275.1 bacterium | reverse complement strand
AAAAATATAATACAGGAAAAATAATGAGCAGGCCAATCCCCGTAATGCCCAATCGAATTATGCGTCCGCGACGAGAAGCTTCTAAAGAGCTTCTTGCTTGCGAAATCGGCTTTGTTTTCCTCTTTTTACCCATCGCGGTCTGTGCCCAGCGGAAAGATGAACTCAACGGAAAAGCTTTTACGGTTGGGTTCATCTTTCCGTTGGGAATTTTTCATTAATAATATTTTAGCAGACGAGCCGTCTGCGTTACTTTCCATCCCTCGACCACAACGGCCCTTCACATTGACACAGTTTGCGCATGTACGCCACTAACTTGCGAATCTCGTCGTTGCTCAGTGTCTGCCCCCACGGCGGCATGAAATGATGCTTGTTGAGAATGTAGCCGCCGGCATGAACGCCGTCGAACAGCGTGTCGTCCGGGCGCGTGGACATGTACGCTTTGTCGGCATGGCGCGCCGGTGTTTTCGGCAAAAATTTCGCGTTGTAGCCTTTACCGTCGCCGTTGACGCCGTGACAGGCAGCGCAGTGTTTCAAATACAGGCTTTCCTCATCGTTGCGGCCATGTGGCGCGTGCACGGGATAATCGACCAGCGAAATATAAGACGTCTCGCTTGTTGGAATTTTTTGCTGCAGCAGAAAATTAGCAATAAGCTCGAGCGTTTTGGGAGGCAGTAAAATTTTTGGCATCACCGTTTCCGGCAAGAGTGCGTGCGGGTTTTGAATCATCTGAAAAACGAACGCCGGCAGCAACCGTGCGTTGAGCGACGACAAGTCGGGGCCGATTCTCCCGCCTTCATTTCCCAACTGATGGCAGCCGAGGCACGAAAGTTTTTCCTTTAATAAAATTTGGGCTTTATTCATCGAGAAGGCCGACAATTTTCGCGGTTGGAAAGTCGAAGCCACGGCGCGCTTCTGTTTGATCAAATACTCGCCAAGCGCAGCGGCTTCCGCGTCAGTCAATTTAAAATCCGGCATGCGGCTGCCGGAGCCGGGATAAAATCCGAACGGGCGAAGCGGTTGCGGCTTTTTGAGATAGTCGAGGAGCCATTCCTTTTTGACGCGAGCGCCTTCGAGGCTCAAATCCGGCGCATTTTTAACAGACGCTGCGGTCAGCAATACATGCCGGTGACAGGCCGCACAGTTTTGCGAGAGAAATATTTTTTCGCCAAGCTCGGCATTGACCTCGGGATGCGCAGACTTGGCATTCTCGTAAGCTTTTTGCAATTGCTCGCGTTTCACCTGGTTCAGCGAGAAAAGATATTGGGTGATCAGCGAGATGGTTTCCGCGGCGCGCGGCAGCATCTCGGCGAATTGGGTTTGGGTGATATCGAGCTGATAAAAGAAATTCGGCATCGCCGTCTTCGCGCCGTCGAAAATATGCGGGGCGACGAGATAGTGCTGCATCCACTCGGGACGCAGGCGATGGGCAACGGTGGACAGATCACTCGAAGCGTCTTCGCCCTCACCTTCGAGTTTGTGGCAATTGGTGCAGCGCAGCTCGGTGGTGAGCAGCTTTTTCGCTGCGGCGGCTTCTTGTTTATCGAGCGACTTGGATTGATAACTTCGCAACGAGGTCGGATATTCCGGCCATTTCCCTTCGACTTGCGTTTGTTGTTCTAAAAACAACGTCAGCGCCAAAGCCTCTTTTTGATCAAAAAAGAAATTGGGCATGCGCGAAAGGCCGAGGTGCCGGCGAACTTGGGTGGGGTTTTGCAGATAGTCAAAAAGATGCGCGGGATTATAGCGCAAACCGGCGTGGCTTAAATTGGGCGCTTTGTCGTGGATATTGCTCGCAACAGAAATGCCGGAATGGCAATTGGCGCAGGCTAAATCTTTTAGTAATGAGTCGACAGTCTGGCCCAAGCAATTTTCAGAAAAACTCGCCCACA
>JBOHQZ010001302.1:0-1892 GCA_050732275.1 bacterium | reverse complement strand
GTCAATCAGCGCCTCTCCGAGCAACGCGCCAGCGCTTTCCGCGAAAACTTTTTGCTGAATCTCAAAACGAGATACCCGCAGATGCACGACAAAATCCTGCTGCGGTTGGATCAAGCCATCGGCTATGGCGAAACACGCCCGCTGCGCCTCGAGCGCCTCAACGGCATGCTGCTGATGCTGGGCGACAACCAGGAACCGCTCGGCAGAAAACTCAACCGCCGGCTGGAGATCGAGTTCTATTATCCGCAGCAGCGGATGACAAGCCTGAAATAGTTAAATTCTCAGGCCAACTGGATACGGTAAGCGGATAGAGCGGATTAAGCGGATGCTTGCTTCTGAATCAACCTTTTAACAATCCGCTTGATCCGCTAAATCCGCTTACAAAAAATCACGGCGAGATGAGTTACAACCAGTTTTTAAAAAAGTACAAAACTTTTTTTGAAAATTCCTCTTGACAAAGTTTTTTCAATTGCCTAATATATTCTATATACATGGGCTGGAAAACCATGGCAGGCGGTCGATTATAGCCTGAAATGGGTGTTAAAAAACCCCGGGGCAATTTATAACGGCGTTGGAATTGGCGCCCAGATTCTACGGACGCAGCCTCGTGCTCTTGAGGAGAGAAGGCGAGATTGGGCCTGTGGGTTCTGGGCATTGTTTTTTGGGAAGATTCTAATTCCGTTGGCTTTGCTATACGGCACCATAAAGAAGAGTTGGTGTTGGGGTTTGCTAATTTAGCCTGCCGCCGATGCCTTAATTCTTTGTTACAAGAACCAGGAGGATCAGCATGAAACAGTTGGCCATCATGTTCGCGTTGGTTGCAGCGTTGGCAAGCATGCTCAACGCGCAAAGCGTGAACTTCAGCGAGCACATTTCACCGATCATTTACAACAATTGCGCCAAATGCCATCGTTCGGGCGAAGTCGCGCCGTTTCCATTGACCAGTTACAGCGATGCCGCCAGCCGTGGCCAGATGATCAAACACGTCACCGGGATGCGCTACATGCCGCCGTGGATGCCGGACCGCACCTTCAGCAAATTGCTCGACGAGCGTTACTTGACGGACGCGCAAATCAAGCTCATCGCCGACTGGGTGGATGCCGGCATGCCGCAAGGCGATCCGCGCCTCGAAGCGCCATTGCCGAATTTTCCGAGCGGCTCGCAGCTCGGCACGCCGGATTTGGTTTTGTCGATGAGCCAATCTTACGCCATCAAAGGCAACAATCAAGATGAATATCGCATTTTTGTTTTTCCGACGAGCCTTATTCAAGATCGGCAAATGTCGGCGATAGAATTTCGGCCGGGCAACAATAAGATCGTGCACCATTCGCTTATCGCCGTCGATACCACCGGCCAGGGGCGCATCAGAGATCAACAAGATCCGGGCTACGGCTATGCCGGATTCGGTGGATTTGGCGGCGTCCTGATCAGCGACCTCTTGCCGGGCTACGTGCCGGGCGCCACGCCGAGATTTTTTCCGGACGGCATCGGACAAAGCTTGCCGAAAAATTCCGATCTGCTCGTGCAAATTCACTACGCGCCTTCGCCGATAGCCGCGTCGGATTCATCCACGATCAACATCTTTTTTGCCAAAAAACCGGTGACGCGTTATTTGCGCTTGCGCATCATGCTGCCGTTCGATTTGATCAACGGCCCCTTCGTTATTCCGGCCGGCCAGGTCAAGCAGTTTCACGGCGTGGTCGACGTTCCGTTCGATGTTTCGCTCCTGTCGCTGTGGCCGCACTGCCATCTTTTGGGAAAATCGTGGGAAGTGTATTTTGAAGACGCGAGCGGCAAGCGCACCAATTTGCTCCGGATCAACAATTGGAATTTCAACTGGCAGGGCGCGTATACACCGGAGCGCTTGATCAAAATTCCAGCCGGATCGAAGG
>JBOHQZ010001301.1:0-1894 GCA_050732275.1 bacterium | reverse complement strand
CTGTTGCTGCTGTTGATGCGAAGGCAGCCATCGACTTCGACCAGCTTGCCGATGAGTATGGCTTCCATGACAGCAACAGTGGCTTTCTGGCGCGGGAAGAAGATGCCGTCGTATTCGTATTGGTTTGGGGCAGATTTCGAGCTGCATGATGCTGCGATCAGAGCCATGGCAATGATGGCCGCCGACGCCGGCCATGCAAGAACCGACCGGGAGGTGAATTTCAAGTCTTTCATTGAACTCACTCCAAATATTTTTCAAATAGTTCTTGCAACGAGCAAGAAAGAGAAACTGACCGGTCACTTAAAATGTCCGAAGATCAAAAAACTGATTTTAAAAGTGACCGGTCAATGACTTGTTTAGAAGTATATAAAACCACGTTCCATCACTTCGTGACCATCACCGGGCGCAGCGGCGAATAGCCGCCCGGACACGCGACGAGGCGAGCGCCGAGCCAAAACTCGCCCTCCAGCAAATCACCGTTGTTGTTGCGGCCGTCCCACTCAACGGTGTACGTACGGCTTTCACCGGGTTGGAAAGTTATGGCTTCGACAATCGCGATGAAGGCTTTGTCGTGCGCCCAATTCCAAATCACCGAAGATGAGCGCGTTGGCGCGGTTACAACGCCACCCGGCAGGGCGAAGAAATCGAACTTTTGCCCGCCGGTTTGCAGCGTGATCGGCGCATCGTGGCGGTTGGTTGCCGTCAACGTCAAGGTCAGCGTTTCACCGTGACGCAGCGTTTCGGCGCTGGTTTTGATCTCGAGCGTAAGCGATTGCCGGCGCAAGCCTTCGATCAAGCCGCGCAGGTTGTCAACGAGGGTTTTCAGCTCCGCTGGTGCGGTGAAATAATCGGTGGCCACTTCTTTCGCACTGCCGCTATAGCGAAAGACCACGCGAAATTGAAACGCATCCGCTATCCTGGCATCCACATACGAAGCATTGAGGTGCATAAAATCTTTTTCAATGAACAGCGCGATGAGACGGCTGTGCTCTTCCGTTGACAGCGTCGTCTCGATTTGTCCGCTTTGATCGCTGAAACGGACGAAGCGATTGGCGTCGATCAGCAACTGTTCGTTGACGCCGGCAAAGCCGCCCGTCACTTGCATTTCGATGACGGTTTGGCCGGAAGGCTCGTCAACCAGATTTTGATTCTTTTCGTCGGACGTTGGCGAGAAAAGATTCGCACGGTCGCAGCTCCAGACGAAGGCGGCGCTTAGAACGAGCAAAAGGCTCAGTTTCATGGTCTTGAACATTTTGTTGATGCGGTGATGGTTCATATTGAATTGGGGTTTTGCAGTTGTGAACATTGTTTTGCCTCAGATAAAGTTAAAAGCGCGGAAGTTGCTGCACGACCGTTTTCGTTGGCGGATCGATCATGATAACGATCGGGCCGAGCAGCGCATCATCCGTCGTATTAAAAGTCACGGATACGGCGGTTTTATCGTTCCATTGTGTGGCCTGAACTTTGGCAGTACGCCAATCTCCTGTCACCGTTGCTTTTTCCTGCTCGGTGATGGAATTCCAAGCAATGGTTCTATATTCCATATCACCGTCATTCGCGCTGTTGATTTTTGGCTCGCATCCGAGCATGGCCGCGAAGATGACGAGGAGGGCAAAATGGCTTTGTCGCCACCAGCGACTTGTCTTCAAACGAGTTAACATGGTATACCTTTCCTTAAATTTGGATTTGCTCTTATTTCAAATTCGGCTCCAAAATCTTGCCTAAAAAAAGAATGCTTTGGGAGCGATTTTCGCGAATGACGAAGACAAATGGCCGATTCACGCGCATGCTAAAACCGCCGTCAGCAGATTCCAAGCCAATTTCTACCGAAGTAACTGCCGCTGCTTCGGTGCCTTCTTCATTTACTTCGACGAAGGTTTTGTGCTTGACCTTG
>JBOHQZ010001300.1:0-1895 GCA_050732275.1 bacterium | reverse complement strand
GCCATCCTGGCAAAACCTTGATTCTACCCGAAGACAATTTTGATTGGGGAGGCGATGCGTTTCTAAAAATTCCGATGGAAGATTTGATCATCTACGAAATGCACGTGCGCGACTTGACGGCGCATCCGTCTTCGGGCGTGGCGCCGGAGCTGCGGGGAACTTATCGCGGCCTTATTCAACCCGGCGCAAAAGGCGGCATTGATTACATCAAATCGCTCGGTGTGAATGCCGTTGAGTTTCTTCCTATTCATGACTTTGGCAATCTCGAGCCTGCTCTTGAAGAAAATCGCGTCGCGAATAATGTTTATGCTCGCAATCATTGGGGCTACATGACGAGCTATTTCTTCGCGCCGGAGAGTTACTACGCCACCAGCGGCACGATGGCGCCGGATAAATGGAACGGCGTCGATGGCCGGCAGGTGCGTGAATTTAAAGAAGTGGTCAAAGCTTTTCACCAGGCCGGCATTGCGGTTTTGCTCGACGTGGTGTACAATCACGTTTCCCAATACGACCAAAATTCTTTCAAGCTGATTGACAAAAAATATTATTTTCGGCTTGACGACGATCAAAATTTTCTGGGCAAAAGCGGGTGTGGCAACGACTTCAAAACCGAGCGAGCGATGGCGCGGCGCCTGATTTTGGATAGCGTCGAATTTTGGATGCGTGAATATCACATCGACGGCTTTCGCTTCGACCTCGCGGCGATGATTGATTGGGAGACGTGCGACGCGATTTTGCAGCGGGCGCGCGCCATCAATCCGCATGCGATCATCATCGCCGAGGCTTGGGGCGGAGGCGGCTACACGCCGGCCGAGCATTCCCAACACGGCTGGGCGGCTTGGAACGATCAAATCCGCAATGGCGTGAAAGGCTGGCAGCCAACCGGGAAAGGTGATCAGGGTTTTATTTTTGGCAAATGGAAAAGCGGCACGACGATGGCAAGCTTGCGCAGCTACGTCACCGGCACCCTCAAAGAAGACGGCGGGTTGTTCCAGCACAAATCCCACGCAATTAATTATCTTGAGTCGCACGACGATCATACGCTCGGCGATTTCATTCGCATCGCCAGCGGCGAGATGGGTGCCAAGCAAGTGATTGCCGATATCGACGCCAACGCCAAACTGTCGCCGCGGCAAATGCGGATGAACAAACTGGCCGCGCTCTTTCTTTTCACCAGCCAGGGTGCGACGATGATACACGAAGGCCAGGAGTTTGCGCGCAGCAAGGTGATCGCAAAAACCGGCGCCCCGGATTCACACGCCGGCCAAATCGACCACAACAGCTACAACAAAGACAACGAGACCAATTGGATAAATTTTCAGCACGCCGAGATGAACCGCGAGCTGGTGGATTATTATCGCGGCTTGATCGCGCTGCGCAAAACTCATCGCGCCTTTCGTTGGAGTGAAAAATCCGATGTGGAGTTCCTTCCCAGTGAAGGTGAGCTGGCGTTAGGGTATCAGCTCCATCGCCAGTCGAGCGGCGATACGCACAATTTTGTCGTGCTCATGAACGGCCACACGAGCAAGCCCGCCCTATTTCAAGTGCCGGCCGGTGAATGGGAAATTATAGTGAATGAGCAGAAAGCCGGCGTCGCTTCATTGGGTAAATTTAAAGGCGGCAAATTTATAGTGATGCCGACAAGCGGAGTGTTGTTGCGGAGGCAGTGAATTAAAGCGCTTGAATTTACAGAAAAAGTTCATTATATTTCGCACTTTGCTGGAAACAAGATACTTGGCAGATTATGGTGATGCTTCAAATATCGTTTTACCCCTGGCCTTATCTCATTGGCGCGAGGCGAATCGTTTGGTCAGCCTATTGAATTCATTGATACGGAGAGGTTTATTATGATCACTACTAAGCATGTAGCACCTTAATTTTGCACTGAATTTGAC
>JBOHQZ010001299.1:0-1895 GCA_050732275.1 bacterium | reverse complement strand
CAAAGGCCAGTGGTTTCTTTCGGCGCGGCGTGGTTATCTCGATCTCGTGCTGAAGCTCATCGGCGAAGCGGATCAGTTCTCGCCGGATTATTATGACGTGTTGGGAAAGGTGCAATACCGGCTGCACGAGCGCCACACGCTGGCCGCTCACGTACTGCGTTCCGGTGATCAGTTCGATCTTTTGGATAAGATCGACGGGGATTATGTGAATTCCGGTTATGGCAACACCTACGGCTGGCTGACTTTAAAATCGTTTCCGAGCCAAAAACTTTTTGCACAAACGGTTTTCTCCGCCGGCCACGTCGCGCGCGAGCGCACGGGCACCGATTTTAACGGCATCAACCGGCAGCAGGTGCGCGCGTTTGTTGATGAGAAGCGGGCTTTTCAAGTTTATAATTTGAAGCAGGACTGGCATTACAATTTATCGGACCGTCATTTTTTCAAGTGGGGTTTCGATCTCAAAAGCTTGAACGCGGATTATGATTATTTCAACCGCGAGCGCGTGGATGTCGGCGTCGTACCGTATGACACGATCATGGCGAACACCAATCCTACCGGCCGCAAACTTGGTTTTTATCTGGCGGATCGCGCGCGGTTGCTCAAAGCATTGACGGCTGAAGCCGGCTTGCGCTATGATGACAACTCTTATACCGCGGATAAAAATTTCAGCCCGCGTCTCAATCTGGCATATACGATTGGCCGGAACAGCGTGGCGCGGCTGGGTTGGGGAAAGTTTTACCAGACGCAGGGCATTCACGAGCTGGACGTGCAGGACGGCGAAAATAGATTTTTCCCCGCCGAGCTGGCCGAGCATCGCGTCATCGGCTTCGAGCACAACTTTGCCAGCGGCGTGAATATTCGCTTTGAAGCTTATCAAAAACTGCTTTCGCAGCAGCGCCCGTATTACGGCAATTTGTTGGATGCGACGCACGTCCTGGTTTTTCCGGAAGTCGAGGAAGATCGCTTCATGCAAACGCCGCAAAAAGGCGAGGCCCAAGGGATTGAGCTATTCGTAAAAAAAGACAATGGCGGGAAATTGAATTGGTGGGGCAGTTACGCCTTCGCTTTTGCGGAAGATAAAATTGGCGGCAAAACCGTGCCCAGAAATTTTGATCAACGGCACACCGTCTATCTCGATTTCAATTATCGCCCCAACGCGAAATGGCGGCTCAATTGGGCTTGGCAATATCACAGCGGCTGGCCGTACACGGAAGCGGCGTTTAAACGAACCGCGTTGAACAACGGCAGTTTCTTTTATGATCTGGTTTTCGGTCCGCGCAATGCAGCGCGCTTGCCGGCCTATCATCGCTTCGATGTGCGGGTGAATCGGTACTTCGACGCCGGCAAAGCCCGCTGGTCGGTTTTTCTGGAATTGATCAATTTGTATAATCGCACCAATGTTCGCACCTATGAATATGATCTCGACGTTCAACCCAACGGCCAATTTGTGACGACGCGTCTTGTGGAAAAATGGCTGCCGCTGCTGCCGTCGCTTGGCCTCAGTTGGGAGTTTTGAGCCGCGGACTTTATGGACGCACACAGACAAAGAATTCAACAAAAGTTTTTTACTATTTAGTGAGGAGCAAAAATGAAAGGTAAAACTATCATCTCGCTTGCTGCGACTGCAGCAACTCTGGTGTCGATTTTCTTGTATTCACCGGTTCAGGCGCAAGCGCGCTCGACCGGCATTGGCTTGCGCGGCAGTTATTGGAACATGAACAACGGCCCGGCGCAAATCATCGTCACGAATCACGGCGGCTATAACGCTGTCGATGTGGGCAATGCGGGCGGGTGGATTTATTTCTTTTCGCGCGTCGATGCGCAAACGTTTTTCGAGTTCAGCCTGGGCGCCGTCGGCAGTGTCAAGAGCGAAACTTATGACGGCTTTAATGACA
>JBOHQZ010001298.1:0-1898 GCA_050732275.1 bacterium | reverse complement strand
CCAAAGATTTCATCGATGAAAACCCTTTGGCGTTGGAAATCAAAACCACGGGAATTGAGATTTGGCCGAACCATTCACACAAGCCATCCATGCGAGCTGGGAAACAGCGTCGGAAAGGCGCTTCATTAAAACTCCTTGAACGATAAGCGCTATGCCCGCCTCGACCATCTGTGCGAAGCTCAAATCTTATCCAAAATCTTGAGATAATCAAACGCCACTCGCTCGCGCACCTCGGCGAGGTTGACCCAATGCACCCGCCCTTCGCCGGAATCCCTCAGGGCGCCGCCGGCCACCCGGCCTTCGTAAATAATATCCACTGCGTGAATCCAAACTCCCGGACGCTTGCCGGAAAGCGTGCCCAGAAATCTTGTAATTTCCAAATTCAAGCCGGTTTCTTCTTTGACTTCCCGGTGTGCGGCCTCTTCGACGGTCTCGCCTTGTTTGATGTAGCCGCCGGGCAAGCCGAGGCCTTTGCCGTCGCGGCGCTCGACCATCAGAATTTTGTCGCCGGCGCGAATGACCACCGCCACACAAGCAAACGGCGCCCATTCTCCCGCGGTCAAAAAATAGAGCGCGCGCTGAATAGCGGCCATCAGCAAGCGCATGGAAAGAAGAAAGATTCTCATTCTTCGCCCGGCCGTTCTGGAGTGTTCTGCCAAGCCTGCAAAAAGAACGGCTGACCGGGATAAATTTCTAACAGTGCATTTAACACATCCTTGACTTCACCGGACTGAATCAGGTCTTTGGCTTTTGGGAAATAGTCGTTATCACGCATGATTTGTCCCCGTTTGAGAAAATTAATTTCCCGATTGCTTAGTGATGGCAATGTGAAAAATACGTGCAAAATCGAAACGATTGAAGGTCTGCCGGTTTGGAAGATTCCGCTGGGAGTTTCGGAGACTGCAAGATATAGCGATCATTACAGACGAACCGTCCCCCGTTCCGCATTCTTATTTTTAAAATGACGCGGGGCGGAGTGTGCTACGTGGCATTAACGGTTTCGTACAATCATCGTATAAACTTTCTTCATCTCGTCACGCTTGAAGTGCGGCGACAGGGCGCGCATCACTTCCGCTTTATTATCGTGAATTGATTGGCCCAGCTTGTCGTATTCCGCCAACACTTTCTCTTTGAACTCAAACTCGTATTTGACCTGCTTGATGCAGTTTTCAATGTGCGGACGAAAAGCCTCGATCTCGCGTTGTTGATAGTCTTCGAGCAACAGCGGGAGAAGCGTGTCGTAATTCAAATCGTCACTCGTTTCGAGGAAATTCCAGCAGGTGGCGATCACCGCCTTTTTATTAATGCCGACAGCCCAATGAATTTCTTCCACCGATTCGGGCTTGCACTTCCACATGGAGACGCGGCCATCGGGTTCTTCGACGTACCAGACCGTCCCCTCGATACCGATCAACTTGTCATCTTCAGCGGGCCGATTGTGCTTTTCCATTTCGGCGCGAATCTCGGCGTATTTCGCCACCGGATCTTCTCCGGCAACCAATTCACCTGCCAGAGGCGCGCCCGGCACACCGAGCAGATCGAGCTTGAACAGCGGCACGATGCTCGCATCGCGGCGGACGCCGAATAGCGCTACTACTGCCAGATCCACGTCGTAAACCATCAAATGCGTGTTACGGCTGCCGTACATTTCGAAACTAATGTGGCAATCGTTCGCTTCGACCAATTGCGGGATGGTAGGATGCTTTTGGAGCAGTTCGCGCCACATATCGAGAAAAGGGCCCCAGCGGCTGTTGCGCAAGGTCGGCGCCAAACGCAGCTTGTACGTGAGATGCCAGCGCCCTTCGCCGTCGCGATAGCGATAGGCGAGCACGTTGGTGCCGTCCAGCTTTTCGTAGAGATAAATTTTTTTGAGCGGCGGGAAATGGAATTTGCCGTCT
>JBOHQZ010001297.1:0-1899 GCA_050732275.1 bacterium | reverse complement strand
CGCGCGCTGCAGCTCGGTGGTGAAATTGTGGCCATTCCCGGCCGCCGCATTTTTGTCGCCGCGCCCGCGGCTGGCGTTGTGATCGCGCCGGCAGGGCCATTGCTACAATCCGGTATGCGCGTGCGCCAAGGTCAAACGGTTTTCCGCTTGCTGCCGTTGCCGGCTGAACGCGATCTGCTCGGCACGCCGGAAGAAGTGACGTTGAAAAAAATGCAGCTCGACGTGGCGGCTGCCAAAGCCAAACGCGCGGAACAGTTGCTGCTCGACAAAGCTGGCAGTGTGAAAGCCCAAGAAGAAGCTCAAGCCGAATTGGCCGCTGCCGAGGCAACCTTCAAAGCCGCGGAAGCGCGCTTGCACCTCACCAATAGCGCCGCAGCGGATTCTGCGACGCTGGCGGCGGCCACGATGACGCTCGCTTCGCCGTTTGACGGCGTCATTCAACAGATCAATGTGGCGCCGCGCCAAACCGTTGCCGCCGGCGCGGCTTTATTCGAAGTGATCGGCCAAAATCCGGTGTGGGTGCGCGTGCCGGTTTATTTCGGCGACCTGGCGACGATTGACGAGCAGCAGCCCGCGCAAGTCGAAGCGCTCGGCCATGCGCCCGGTTCTTCGCAACGTGCCGCTAAACCGATGCCCGGCCCGACGCTCGGCGATGCCGCTTCCGCTGATCTCTTCTTTGAAATGTCGAATAGCGACAGCCAATTTCGCATTGGCGAAAAGGTGAGCGTGACACTCGCACAAAAAAGCGCCAAAGAGAATTTGCTCGTGCCTTTCTCGGCGATTCTCTACGACATTCACGGCGGCACGTGGGTTTATGCGAAAACCGCGCCGCAGATTTATGCAAGGCGCCGCGTTGAGTTGCATCATGTTATCGATGGCCTTGCCGTGCTGGCGCGCGGCCCGGCGACTGACACTGAAGTCGTCATCACCGGCGCGGCAGAGATTTTCGGCACGGAGTTCGGAGGGGGCAAATGAAGATGGACTTGTTCTCACGATTTAAACCGGCGAGTCGTCAGTTTTACGTTGAGCTGATTGCTGCAAAAACATTCTTTGCAAATAAAGCAAAAGCTTTCACGCAAAGACGCGAAGACGCAAAGGCTATGCTGAGAAAATCTTTGCGTATTCTTTGCGGCTCTGCGTCTTTGCGTGCGCTTTTGTTTTTTTGTTGTATATCGTCCATGTTCGGAGGCGGCAAATGATGCAATGGCTCGTTTCCACCTCGCTGCGTTTGCGCGTCGCCATCGTGGTGCTCACGCTCGTCTTGATGATCGCGGGTTCGCGCATTCTCAGCACGACGGCCTTCGATGTCTTTCCCGAATTTGCGCCGCCGCTCGTCGAAATTCAAACCGAAGCGCCAGGCCTTTCAACGGCGGAAGTGGAAGCGCTCGTCACCGTGCCCATTGAAAATTCACTCAACGGCACTTCGTGGCTGAAAAAGATTCGCTCCAAATCCGTGCTCGGTCTCTCTTCGGTCGTTTTGTATTTTGCGGAGGATACCGATCTCCTCAAAGCGCGACAGCTCGTGCAAGAACGGCTCGCGCAAGTTGCTGTCAATCTGCCGGCGGTCGCCGCGCCGCCGGTGATTCTCTCACCGCTGTCGTCCATGAGCCGCGTGATGAAAATCGGCATCTCCTCAAAAAAACTTTCGCAGATGGAAATGACCACCATCGCGAAATGGACGATCCGCCCACGGCTCATGGCCATTCCCGGGGTGGCGAATGTGGCAATTTGGGGCCAGCGCGATCGCCAAATTCAAGTGCTCGTCGATCCGCAGCGTTTGCGTACACACGAAGTCACAATTGACGACGTGGTGCGCGCCACGCGTGAGGCCACGGAAATTGGCGGCGGTGGTTTTGTCGATATGCCGAATCAACGTCTTGCAGTTTCACACGTCTCGCC
>JBOHQZ010001296.1:0-1904 GCA_050732275.1 bacterium | reverse complement strand
GCGGCGGCAGAGAGTGCGAACACTTCCCAACCGATATCAACGCGGTGAGCGAAATCTTGCAGCCAACGGTTCATCGCCAACCACGCGATCGGCGCTGCAACGATGCTGGCAACGGCGACGAGTTTCAGAAAGTCGAGACTGAGCAGCGCGGCAATATTGGCGGCGGAAGCGCCCAAGACTTTACGAATGCCGACTTCCTTTGTCCGCTGGCTCACCGCATAGATGATCGAGCCGAGCAATCCGAGACACGCCACCACGATGGCCAGCGTCGCAAAAATTCCGAACGCATAACCGAAACGCTCGTCGGCGCGATATTGGCGGTCAAAAAACTCGTCCAAAAAGAAATACTCGAAAGTCGCCTCGGGAAAAATATCGTTATACAAATGCCGTGCTTCGGCAAGAATGGCTGGCAGATTGGCGGCGTGAACTTTGAGCGAGTAAAAACGATATTCGGCATCGATCAATCGGAACAAGACCGGATCCATCGTTCTTTTCAAGCTGCGATTGTGAAAAGGCGCCAGCACACCCACGACAGTCAAAGTATCGCTGTTCCTCCAAACGAGGCGCTGAGCCAGCGCCTGCTCTGGCGTTGCGATTTCTAAAAGTCGCAAAGCTTCCATATTAAGAATGGCCGCGCGCTCGTCGCTCTGAAATTCTTTTGAGAAGAAGCGTCCCGCCGCCAGGCCGAATTCGAAGCTCGGGAGAAACTGCTCGTCAACGCCAACGGTGTAGATCGTGCTCGTTCGCTCGGCTCCAGGCTTCCCCACTGAGGTTGCCCATACATTATCATCGCCTGGCACCGCAGTTGAAACAGCGGCGCTTTTCACGCCTGGCAATTTGAGCAGTGCCGTTTTCAAGCGCTCGGCTTTCACGGCGTGGTGGCGATCTTCCATTCCGGTTGATTTGAGCACGAGCGTTTGCTCGATGGCAAAACCCAGTTTCTGGTTGCGCATGAAATTGAGCTGCTGCGAGATGATCAACGTTCCCGCGATCATGGCGACGGCGACGCCGAATTGAAAAATCATCAAACCTTTGCGCACCAATAATCCGGATGGCGAGCTTTTAAAGCGGCCTTTCAACACAAAAACTGGCTTGAGGCCAGACAACACCGCGGCTGGATACAAACTCGCCATCACGCCGCCGCTGAGAATCAGTGCGCTGCCGAACAGCCAAATCGATCCGCTCTCGTGCAAAAGGAATCCTTGTGGCTCCTGGCCGAGAATGCGCCAAAGCAACGGATTGGCGGCTTCGACCAGCGCGATTGCCAATACGAATGCAATCATGTTGAGCAACCACGATTCTATCATAAACTGCCACACGAGCTGTCCTCTTGTGGCGCCGGCAACTTTTCTGATGCCGACTTCCCGAGCTCGATCGACAGCGCGGGCCGTCGCGAGATTGACGTAGTTTATCCAAGCCACGCCCAAAACAAACACGGCGATGACCACCAGCATATTGACCGCGGCGGCATTACCGTTCGGCTCAGCTTCAAATAAAAGATCGGAGTGCAGATGAATATCCCGTACCGGTTGCAACACCCATTTCTCCTGCCGATTTCTCGACCGCAGCCGCTCACCTTTGTATTTTTCAGCCAAGCCGGAGAGTTTGGCTTGCGCTGCATCGGTATTCGCGGCGGGCTTCAATAAAACGTAGGTGTAAAAATCATACCAATCCCAGCTTTGCTCGGCGGGCACGTTTGCCGTTTGCGAGCCCTCTGCTGGCTCGACGGTGGCGCGCGCAAATGTTTGGTAGGAAAACAGCATGTTCATTTTCAAATGCGTGTTGGCCGGCTGATCGCGGAACACGCCTTGCACGAGATACGATTCCAAAAAATTAAGCCCGAGCGTATTCGAGCTGAGCTTGAGCGTTTTGCCGAGAGGATCGTCATCGCCGAAATATTTTCT
>JBOHQZ010001295.1:0-1906 GCA_050732275.1 bacterium | reverse complement strand
CTCATGATGACACGAGGGGTTTTTGAAAAAGGCGCAATCGGATCACCCCACCATCATCCGCATCGTCAGGTGACTTATGTCGAGGAAGGCTCGTTTGAGGTAGAGATTGATGGCGAGAAAGCAATCCTAAAATCCGGGGACAGCTTTTTTGTCCCGCCGGATAAAGTGCATAGTGTCGTTGCTTTGGAAAAAGGTGCACTGATCGATGTATTCACGCCGTATCGCCAGGAGTTTGTTGCCGACAAGTCATGAGAACAAATTTAAAGCCTTGTCTATTTTGTCTTCTGATGCTTCCGGCTGCCGCAGCGTTCGCGCAGGTATCCAAAAGCGACATTGACAAAACGATCGACGCCAAGGCGCTGAAACATCCATATTTGCTTTTTTTCGAAGTCGAAAAGCCAACGATCCGGCAACGCATTGAGACCGACGGTGAAACACGCGACATCATGAAACGCCTGCTGGCAGAGGCAAACCGCCTGCTGCACCAACCGGTGGATTTTGCGATTCCAACACAGGGGAAAAATACGCGCGCGGATTGGACCGAGTTCGATCGCGACAGCAAATATGAACACTACTATAATTTTAACCTAGAAAGCGCGTTAACGCTGGCTTTCCTTTTTCAAATGACGGGAGAGCAGAAATATGCCGATAAGGCTTTTCAATTCGCCGACGCTTTTTGCGATCTGCCAACCTGGACCATGCGCGCGCACGAATTTCCCGTCATTTACAGCCGCGTGATGCCATGGAATGTGCCGGACGATCAAGTCTCCTTCAACTTTGACCACTTCAATGGCGACGCCGGCCGTGAAATGGCTTATGTTTATGATTGGCTCCATCCGGCATTGAATCAGAAACAGCGGGACCGCATTCGCGGCGCGCTCATTGAAAAGGTGATCACGCGCGTGCGCGGAAATTATGAATTTCACTGGTGGGCAACGGCTTATCGCTGCAACTGGTGCGGCGTGTGCAATACCGGCGTCGGCATGGCGGGTCTCGCGTTGCTCACCGAAAATCCGCAGCTCACCGACGTCGTGGCCGAATCCTACAACCGCATCAATAGCATGTTGAACGAGCTTGGCATCGACGGCGGATGGCAAGAAGGCGGCGGTTATTGGTCGTACGCATTGCGAACCTCTTCGCAGTTTGGCAAGGCATTGCAGCGGCTGAGCAAGGGCAAGTACGATCTGTTCCAGAACCAGCGCTTGCGGGCCAATCCGGCGACGTTTCCTTTATATCTGTTCGTTCCACCCGGCAGCTCTGTTGATTTTGCCGACTCGCGGGGTTTTCGCATCGGCCCCACTTATTTGCTCAATCTGTTGGCTGCAGAAACCGGAGACGCGAGGACGATCTGGTATCGCAACAACGTGTTGGAAGAGGGGAGCGAGTATCTCGATATCATCTGGCCGCGCCCACGGGGAAATGCTCCTGAGCCGGAAAAGAAATCGCTGCATTTTCGCACCATCGATTTTTGGGTGATGCGCAGCGACTTTAAAGATCCGTCAAAAGTGCTCGTCGCCGGCAAAGCCGGAAAAAATGACGACCCGCATCACGGCCATCTCGATATCGGCCAATTGGTGATTTATTGGAAAGGCCAGGCCTTTATCTCTGAAACCGGCCGCCCCTTTTATGATGAAAAATATTTTGACGAAGCGCGTTGGGATTATCCGCACGCCTCCAGCGCCGGCCACAATGTAATTTTTGTCAACGGCGAAAAGCAGATTTCCGGCAAGCTCTACAAGCAGCCGTACAATTATGAGATCGGCGGCAAAGTGCTGGAGTTTCGCACCAGCCCGCAACGGGATTACGTCTTGATGGATCCCGGCAAGGCGTATCCACAGAAGGAACTGAAGAATTGGCGGCGCCACGTCATTTTGGAAAAGCCGGAAATGACTATCGTCTTGGATGA
>JBOHQZ010001294.1:0-1907 GCA_050732275.1 bacterium | reverse complement strand
ACGCTACATTGATCTGCTGGCTTATCACAAAATGAATCGTCTGCACTGGCACCTCACCGAAGATCAGGGTTGGCGGATTGAAATCAAAAAATATCCCAAATTGACGGAAATCGGCGCGTGGCGAACATACGAAGATGGCATGGTGTACGGCGGTTTCTATACGCAAGAAGACATCAAAGAAGTCGTCGCCTATGCGCAGAGCCGCTACGTTACCATCGTTCCGGAGATCGAGATGCCGGGGCATTCGGTAGCGGCGCTGTCAGCGTATCCGGAATACTCTTGCACTGGCGGGCCGTTCGAGGTTGAAACGCAATGGGGCGTTCACAAAGAGGTTTATTGTGCCGGCAACGACAACACCTTTCATTTTCTGGAAGACGTTCTCACCGAAGTTCTCGCGCTCTTTCCAGGCGAGTATATTCATATCGGTGGGGATGAATGTCCGAAAGAGCGGTGGAAGGGTTGCGCAAAATGCCAAGCCCGCATCAACCGCGAAGGCTTGCAAGACGAGCACGAGCTGCAAAGTTATTTCATCAAGCGTATTGAAAAATTTTTGCTCTCGAAAAATCGCCGCCTCATCGGCTGGGACGAAATTTTGGAAGGCGGGCTGGCGCCGGCGGCGACAGTACAATCCTGGCGTGGCGTGGATGGCGCCATTGCTGCGGCGAAATCAGGGCACGACGCAATTGTTTCTCCGACCAGTCATGCTTATTTTGATTATGACATCGGCACGACGGATCTGCGCAAGGTTTATTCCTTTGAGCCGATTCCGGCGGAATTGGCCGAAAAAGAGCGGAAGCACATTCTCGGCGGCGAGTGCAATATGTGGACGGAGCGCGCGCCGCAGGAAACGGTTGACAGCAAAGTTTTTCCGCGTCTGGTGGCGATGGCAGAATGCCTGTGGTCGGTTCTAGAGAATAAAGACTTCGCCAATTTTCATCGGCGTTTACAACGCCACTACCAGCGTCTCGACGCGCTTGGCGTAAAGTATGGCGCTGAGTCGCGACCGGTTTCTATTTTGGCCGACTTTGATCCTGCCGCCAAGAGATTCACGATCACTTTGGAAGCCGGCGAAAAAGATTTGCAGCTTTTTTACGCGCTCGACGGCAGCGAGCCGGCGCGCACTTCACATTTATATCAAGCGCCTTTCGCTCTCAACGATACGGCGGTCGTCAAAGCGCGCGCATTCAAGGAAGGCAACCCGTATGGGGAAATTGCGGAGCGCCGGTTTGTCAAACATGCGGCGCTTGGCAAACAGGCTGGGTTGGGCAAGCCCTACAGCCAAAAGTACACCGGCGGCGGGGACTTTGCACTGACGAACGGCATGCGCGGCACGCTGAATTTCCGCGACGGGCTGTGGCAGGCGTTCGAGCAAGACGATCTTGAAGCGATTATCGATTTGGAAAAATTGACGCCGATTCGGCGCATCACCACCGGCCTTCTGCAAAATTCCGGCTCGTGGATTTTCTTTCCGGCCGCGGTTGAGTATGCGGTGTCAGATGATGGCAAAGAGTTTCAAACGCTCGCTACCTTGACGCACAATATTTCTCCGAAACAACAAGATGCGATCATCAAAGATTTTGTTTTTGAATTGCCGAATGTGCCTGTGCATTATGTCCGTGTGCGCGCCAAGAACGTCGGCGTTTGCCCGGCGTGGCATCCCGGCGCCGGCGGCAAGGCGTGGATTTTTGTGGATGAGATTATGATTGAATGATTGGGTTTGGGAACATCGAATTAATGATTTAAAACGATTGGGACTCTGAGCTATGACTCCCATTGAGAACCTGGAATCCTTAAGAGTCGAGACACAGAAACAACTCGATTCGGAAAAGACAAGGGCTGAACGGAATAAGCACGGCCAATTTGCCACGCCATCTAAACTGGCATTGGATATTCTTCGCACCGCTAAA
>JBOHQZ010001293.1:0-1907 GCA_050732275.1 bacterium | reverse complement strand
ATCAAATTTGAATCGCCTGTGAAGTCCGACTTGGGCAGACGACCTCGCAAATTTTGCAAAATCCTGGTGCCCAAGTCGGACTTCGCCCCAACATTTTATTATTTCACGGAGGCCTGAAAATGATTTCTCAACAACGCAGAACCAACCTGGGCGTATCGCTTACGCTGTTTGTCCTGATTTTAATCGGTATGACATGCCTTGGCTTCGTCGCTGCATCATCGTCATCGCAGCAGAAATCTGCTAGCAACGATGGCAACGCTTCCAGTTTCACGCCGTATGTCTGGGCATTTGAATACAGTGTTGCTGATGTGCAACGTGCTATCGATTTCTATACCGGCGCGCTCGGTTTTGAAGTAGAGGAAAACAATTGTTGCACGCCGTTGGCCGTCTTGCGTAACGGCTCGGTTCGGCTCTTGCTAAATCGTACCGAGGCTAAGAAGCCTGCTGCCAACTCGTCCAATGTTCATTTGAATATGCGCGTCGGTGATTTGACCGTTGCTGCCAAGGCGATTCGCCAAAACGGTGGAACCCTCGAAGATGCGTCGCCGCAGCCGTTTGCTTTGGGGCAGTCGATGACGATTCACGATCCGTTTGGCAATTCCATCAACCTGCTCGATATTGCCAACGACAACAAAGCTGCGGACAGCAAGCCGGCGGTTTTCAATATCGGCGTTTTGGGAGAGAAGTTGGAGCAGACCGAGGCCTTTTACACAAATCTCGGTTTTCAAATTTTTAGCCGTGAGTATCTTCCCGACCTGCCATTGCAACGGCACGGCGTCGTGGCGCTGGTGTTGCACGGCGGCGCGAATTCGCCGGCCAAATCCGGCACGCGGCAAGGCACGATTGTTTTGGGAGTGGATGATTTCAACGCTGCTGTGAAGTCTTTGCAAAGCCGAGGGATAAAAATTTCGGGGTCTTCTTCAACGGCAAAAACCACGATCTTGCGCGATCCCTCCGGCAATCAACTGAAGCTGATGGAATTGCCGTCAAATTTGCTGACCGCCGCCAATGGCGTGAATGCCGGTAACAAGTCGGCGAGCACGCCGGCGCTGGCACAGGCCGGCTTTGAGCGCTTCAAAAAGCTCGAAGGGCAATGGCTCGGCCGCAGCACGAAAGGCTGGGAAGAAACCGTCAATTTCAAAACGATTGCCAAAGGCTCGGTGGTGGTGGAGAATTCTTTCGATGCGCATCCGAACGAGACCATGATGACGATGTTTTATTTGGACGGTGATCGCCTGATGCTGACGCATTACTGCGTCGCGCGCAATCAGCCGCGACTCGAAGCGACTTCATTCGAGGATGATGGCCGCACGATCACGTTTACGTTTCGCGATGCCACTAATCTCTCCTCGCGTGACAAGGGCCACATGGACAAGGCGATATTCCGCTTTGCCGACGACGATCATTTCAGCTCGCAGTGGACGTGGTATCAGGACGGCAAGGAGAATTGGATGGAGGAAATCAAATGTGAGCGCAAGCAAACAAATGCTGCAGCGAAAGAATGAATGGAAAGAGCATAGATTCAGTTCTGCAACGAAAATGTTTTTATAAGGAAATGCCTTCCCTCTCTCGCTCAGTCGAGAGAGGGATTTTTATTGATGCCCACCTTGCGAAACCATTTCTTCGTGCTCCTCATAACAACCCACCTGCGCCTTTTTCTACGAGCCAATTTGCTTTTAGGTAATTGAACAAACTGCTTTCCCGCGCTGTCAAGATAGACAAAAGGGCGATTAGAGCTTATTATCACAATCGCATAGAAAGGTTTAAACAATGGCAAAAATTTTTTGCGCTATAGCTTTGGCTGTTGCCTTTTGTTTCGACTTCGTTTGGGCGCAAGGAACGAACGATCGTTTCCAGGAACAGTTGCAACCGATTATTGAACAGGTGATGTTGCAGCAAAGCATCCC
>JBOHQZ010001292.1:0-1911 GCA_050732275.1 bacterium | reverse complement strand
GAGGAATACATCGCGACGTTGGAAAACAAAACCCGAGGTTCCTGGAGAGGAGACTTTGAAGTCAAAAATCCGGAGGAGTGGAGCGTATGGGAAAATGGATACGAAGCGTTCATTATGGAATGCACCCGGCTTGCCGACTCCGCTCGAGTAGATTTGTTCTGCATCGGAACAGAACTGGATAAAGCCGCCATGCAACGGCCGGATTTCTGGAGAGGCTTGATCAGAAAAATTAGAAACACTTATCGAGGGCCTCTGACCTATTGCGCCAATTGGAGCAGCTATGAAAACATCGGGTTTTGGGATGATTTGGACTACATCGGAATCAGTGCCTACTTTCCGATAAGCGATGAAAGATCACCCTCATTTCATGATGCAATGAGGGGATGGAAACCTCATGCAGCGGCGTTGGAAAGCTTCCAGAAAAAATATCTCAAACCCGTTCTGTTCGTGGAATTGGGTTATAAAAGCACCGAATATGCCGGCAACCAACCCTGGCTGGACCATACTGACCACAAACCAGACTACAATGCGCAAGCGAATCTGTACCAGGCGGCGTTTACCACTTTTTGGCAACGGGATTGGTTCAAAGGCATTTTTATATGGAAATGGTATTATGCCGGAAATGGCGGGCCAGGTTCCTACTCGCCTCAGAACAAGCCGGCATTAGACGCAATCAAGAGTTGGTATACGAAACATTGATTTTGCGATGCAAAAAACAATGAATAGACAAAATAAACCCATGAATCGTCGACAATTTTTCAAAAGCGCCTCAGCCCTCGCGCTGGCCGCGCACGAAGGCCTGGCTTTGAGTTCTCCCCAAAACGCCACGCGGATAGCCACCAACGACGCACCGCGCCTGCTGCGTCTCCGACTGCTCACCGCGGCGCCGTTGGCAAAAATGAAATCGTTTTATCATGATCTCCTCGGCTTGCCGTTGATCGAAGAAAAAACCGAAGAATTCACTTTCGCCGGCGGCCAAACCGCGGTGACCTTTGCGCAAGCGCAGCCCGAGCACGGCAAGCCTTTTTATCACGTCGCCTTCAATATTCCCGAAAATAAAATTCGGGGCGCGCACGATTGGCAAAAGCCACGCACGCCGCTGGATCGCCTCAATGCGAGCTTGCGCGATCCCGAGATGCCCGAAGATGTCGTTCATTTCCGGCACTGGAACGCGCATTCGATTTTCTTTTGGGATCCGGCGGGCAATCTCATCGAGTACATCGCGCGGCACGATTTGCAGAACGGCGCGGCTGGATCGTTTTCCATCAAAGACATCTTGTATGCCAGCGAAATCGGATTTATTTCGGAAGATGTGACCAACACCGCATTGGAAATGAAGAAGGCTTTGCAATTGGAACAATACCGCGGCGGCGACGGCAACTTCCGCGCCCTCGGCGATGAACACGGCCTCCTGCTCGTGATCATTCGCGGCCGGCGTTGGGGATATGAAGAGAAAGCGCCGCCCACCAGTATCTTCCCAACCGTTGCCGAGATTCGTGGCACAAAACCAACGCAATTTGCCGTCGCCGGCCATCCGTATGAGATTTTTGTAAAATGAAACGTAACTCGTAAAACGTAATGCGTAACACGTAAATATTACGCATTACGTTTTACGCTTTACGTCTTTAAAAGGAGTTTCCGTGTTCCAAAACTATCTCAAAATCGCCGTTCGCCATTTGTTGAAATACAAGGCCTATTCGTTTATCAACATCGTCGGGCTGGCGGTGGGGATCGCGTGCGCGGTTTTGTTGTTTCTTTTCATCCGGTTCGAGCTGAGCTACGACCAGTATCATAAAAATGCGGCGCGGCTTTATCGCGTCGTGCGCAGCGAGGCCGCGTCCACGGCTTTCAAGTTGGCGCCGCAATTGAATCAGGATTTTCCCGAGATTCAAGCCGTGCGCTTTCGCTGCG
>JBOHQZ010001291.1:0-1912 GCA_050732275.1 bacterium | reverse complement strand
CGCAATCCGCCGAATCGCCGCAAAGATCTTAATCCGTGAAATTCGTTGTTTCTTGTGTTTGGGCTTGCTTTTGACGGCCTCCAATGTTAGCTTAAAGCAGCATCGCGAAACCGGTCATAACAAAAAGATTTCACGAATACCCCAAAAGGTTCTACTGCTATGATCGCGTTATTATGCACTCTCGTGGTAGCGACATTGGCTGATTCTGCTTTCAGCACCGGCGCTGATGGAAGTTCCAAAAAACTCCTGACAAACAAATTTTCGTTGACGACTGCAAACATTCAACAAAACTATGATAACTCCTCGGGAGTCGAATTAGCCGTCTATATTTTGAAGTCGGTAATTGTGGAACAGAACGGTCGGGGTAACTGGAGCAATATCGGGGCTGGGCTGGAGCTAGGGTATCGCTTTCATTTTGGCGCTGTTTTAGAGCTACGCCCCAACTTCAGATATTGGGAAAGCAGAGACGAGTTCTACCTCCCGCTTTTCCTGGGGCCACGCTTTGACTGGAGACTTCATTCGCGGCTCACGCTCTCACCGTTTGCTGGATACGGTCTCGCCCTTATTATAGGCAATGATTACGGCGGGATATTTGCTAGCTTCGACATGGGGCTGCGGCTTTCCACAAAAGTTTCGAGAAATGTGCAGTTTTTAATCGGTGCTAGTTACGGACAAGGAGTGGCCTTCCATCCGGCCAATTTTGGATACATGAACTTCATTATAGGCGTGGGATTTTAGACTGAATATAATTACAGCTATCAGGAAAAATGAGCTATCGTCGAGTCGCCTCGCTAAAAACTACCGATGACTTCCGCAATTATCTGGCGCAGTTAGACGTTGAGTTAAATTTCGACGAACACGTACAAAGTGGGCCAAATTCCCCACTAGCAGAACCTCATCAATTAGCCAATGGTTTCAAAATCGGCAATCGCTTCGCCATTTTGCCGATGGAAGGTTGGGATGGCACCACTGATGGCAAACCCACCGAGCCGACGATTCGGCGCTGGCAGCGTTTTGGCCAAAGCGGCGCCAAATTGATTTGGGGCGGCGAGGCCGTTGCCGTGCGCGAAGATGGCCGCGCCAATCCGAATCAATTGCTTATTAATGAAAAAAATCTCAGCGATATTGCGGCGTTGCGTGAGACGTTGGTGAAAATTCACGAAGCGCTCTACGGCCGCAGTGATGATTTGCTCGTGGGATTACAGCTCACCCATTCCGGTCGTTTTGCGCGCCCGTATCGCAAGGATCGGATGGAGCCGAAAATTCTCTACCGCCATCCTCTCCTCGATGCTAAATTCCATCTCCCACCCTACATGCCGTTAATGAGTGACGACGAAATCGTGCGGCTCGTTGATGACTTTATTCAAGCGGCAGCATTGGCGCAACGCGCCGGTTTTGCTTTTGTCGACATCAAACATTGTCACGGTTATTTGGGGCACGAATTTCTCAGCGCCATAGATCGCTCCGGCCGTTACGGCGGCAGCTTTGAAAATCGCACGCGCTTTCTGCGCGAAATCGTTGCCGGCATTCGCGCTCATGTACCTGGTTTAGAAATCGGCGTTCGCTTCAGTGCATTCGACTTCATTTCATTTCATCCCGGCCTTGAAAATATCGGGCAGCCGGAACAATTTGGCAAAGAGAAATATCGCTACGCTTTTGGCGGCGATGGCACAGGAGTTGGCATTGATCTGACCGAGCCGTACGCTTTTCTTGATTTGCTCGCGGATTTAAACATTCAGCTTGTTTGTATTACCGCGGGCAGCCCTTATTACAATCCGCACATTCAACGCCCGGCGCTCTTCCCCCCTTCTGACGGTTACCAACCGCCCGAAGATCCGCTCGTCGGCGTCGCGCGTCAAATCAATGTCACCACCAAGCTCAAACAGTATCGTCCCGATCTCACTTTTGTCGG
>JBOHQZ010001290.1:0-1915 GCA_050732275.1 bacterium | reverse complement strand
GCTCCGGTGGGAACAGGAACCCTCACCGTAAGGGGAGACGATACGGTGCGGGTGGATGTGGCAGTGAGTATTGCCGGGTACGTCAAGTTGGAAGCGACCGGAGTTATTGAGATCGCCGCAGGCTCTTTGGCGTTTGGTGATGGAAGCACTTACGAACATGCCCGCGATGCAGGCAGCGTACCGGCGGCGGCCTGGGAAGAAGGTTCGACGGCGCTGTTTACCGGCATCACCGGCACAGCACCAGAAAATAGAGGGCAGGACTATTACAACCTCACACTCAATACACCGGGCCTAAACGCGAACCGTGATTTCGCTTTGGACGGCAATACCATCGGCGGAGATATTACGGTAATCAACACCGGCTCCGCGCGATGGCAGATGGTTGGCGGCGCATCGGGTACCGTCACGATTATGGGCGATGTCATTGTGCAAGCCGGCCAATTTACGACGCAAGGCACAGGCAGCGCTACAAATGTCATAATCGAGCACCATGGCAATATCAACGTGACCGGCGGTAATTTTTCCATTTCCAGAGGTTCGCAAGGCAGCGGCGCGGGTACGACGATATGGAATTTGCACGAAGGGAATTTTTTGATGTCGAATGCCACGACGCAAAACTCCAATCCGACCGCGGGAAATGCAAAATTTGTATTTGCAAAAAGCGACACCCAACAGTTGGCCTTTGAAAATGTAACATACGCCGGCGGCCGAATCCATTTTGAGGTTGCTGATTCCTCCACACTGCAAATAACAAAAGATTTTGCTCTCAATGGCAATCTTGTCAACCGAGGCGCGATTCAACCGCTCGGCGCGCTGAGAATAACAAACGGCGCGATTTATGAACACGCCCGCGACGGAGGCAGCGTACCAACGGCTGTCTGGGAACAGGGTTCAATGGCTTTGTTTACCGGCATCATCGGCGCCGCGCCCGACAACAGAGGGCAGGACTATTACAACCTCACACTCAATACACCGGGTCTAAATGCGAACCGTGATTTTGCTTTGGATGGCAACACCATTGGCGGAAATATCACGGTAATCAGCACCGGCACGGCCCGCTGGCAGATGGTTGGCGGCGCCTCGGGTACCGTAACGATTATGGGCGATGTCATTGTGCAAGCCGGCCAATTTACGACGCAAGGCACCGGCAGCGCGACGAATGTCGTAATCGAGCACCATGGCAATATCAACGTGACCGGTGGCAACTTTTCCATTTCCAGAGGTTCGCAAGGCAGCGGCACGGGTACGACATTTTGGAATTTGCACGAAGGGAATTTCTCGATGTCGAATGCCACGACGCAAAATTCCAATCCGACTGCGGGGAATGCAAAGTTTGTGTTTGCCAAAGAGGGAGGAGCACAAACCCTAACGCTCTCGAATGTGACGTATGCGGGTGGCGGCTTGCCGATTCAGGTCGATAGCGCGGCAACGCTGAACATGGGCTTGAACACAGTCGGTGGCAACGGCGCTTTCACCCTCGCTGCCGGGGCGACACTGCAAACCGCTCTCGCCGGTGGATTGAATGCAGCGCTCGGCACGACGGGAGCAATCACGCTCAGCAAGGAGGCGAATTACACCTTCAACGGAACCGAAGCTCAGGTTCCCGGTGCGTTGCTGCCCGACTCGGTCAATGTGCTGACCATCTCGAATCCGCAAGGTGTTTCGTTCAACGACACTTTTAGTAACGCCGAATTGGTTGTGTCTGCCAGTGCAGTCATGCAAATCGATACATTGGGCAGCGTAACCGCCGGTTCCGGAGCAGTCGCCGGCACTGTTGTTAATGAAGGTGTGCTTAATGCCGTTGCGCCATTGGCATTCGGAAACGGATCAGTTTATGAGCATGCCCGTAACGGTGGAAGCATTCCAACCGGCGCGTGGAATGAAGGCTCGACGTTGTTGATGACTGGTACCGTTA
>JBOHQZ010001289.1:0-1915 GCA_050732275.1 bacterium | reverse complement strand
CTTGCCGCTGGCGTTTGCCCCAACGAACAGATTGAAATGGCCAAGAGTTAAATCGACCTTTTCTAAACTTTTAAATCTCTCGATTTTTATTTTGGTAATCACACCGCTATCTCCGTGAGTTTGGTATTCATTAGAAAAGATACTTAAAAGCCGCTTAGAAGTCAAGCTTGAACTGCGCAGAGCTTTTGGGTCGCGGCATTTTTTACTGCACCACCACCGGCACGCTCACATGCGATGGAAACTGCTTGGAACGAAACACCCGCTGCGTTGCGGTTTGATAATCCGATTCCTTCGCCAGGAAAATGTTCTCTACATATTTTTGCGGGTTGCGGTCGATGACCGGAAACCAGGTGCTTTGCACTTGCACCATGATTCTGTGGCCGGCGCCAAAGCGATGGTTGAGGCTGTGCAGATCGATCACGTACTCGTTGACCTGGTTGGGCACGACCGGCTCGGGCTTTTCAAAGCTGTTGCGAAAACGGCCGCGAAAAACTTCGTTGGCGATCATCAACTGATAGCCGCTCATTTTGATGTCTTTGGAATAATTTTCCGGATAAACGTCGATCAGTTTCACGATCCAATCGCTGTCCGTGCCGGAAGTTGAGGCAAAGAGGTGCGCGACAATGTTGCCGGTAATCGCGACCTCTTCTTGCAACGGCTCGCTCTCCCAGCTCAACACGTCGGGGCGATTGTGTGCAAAACGTTGATCTTCGAGCAACCAGGTAGACCAGCCGGAACCGGCAGGATAATACGTCGGCTCGATTGGCCGCGGGCGATATGGCACCGGATGCGCCGGGTCGGAGATATAACCGTCGGCTGCGTTTTCGTTATTCTCTGCCAGCGGCTCAAAAGAGAGCCGGCGATTGGCGTGAAAATAAAGTTTGCGTTCCGCGATATTTTTACGCGGCGGCCAGTGCTCGTAGGATTGCCACGTGTTGGAGCCGGTTTGGAAGGTAATTGCTTCGGGCCAGCCGGAGGTGCTCTTGTCCTTCAGAAAGTGAGCAAACCACGGCGCTTGAATTTGCTCGCGAAAATATTTGCTCGGGGCGCTCTCGAAATCGATCTGGCCCAGCTTGCTCCCTTCGGCGCGATTCCAGCCGCCGTGATTCCACGGGCCGGCGACGAAATAATTCATGGACTTGGAATCCTGTTTTTCAAGCGTATGATAAATTTTCAACGGGCCGTAAAAATCTTCCTGATCCCACCAGCCGGCGACGTTCAACGTCGGCACTGTGACGCGCGTCAAGTAAGGCGCCATCGCTTGCTTCTGCCAAAATGCGTCGTAATTCGGATGCGCCACAAAATCATTCCACGTCGGGATTTTGCCGAGCAGGTATTTCGCGTTCACGTTCGACAGCGGGCCAAGCTCTAGATACCATTCGTAGGTGTCGTACTGGTCGAAACTGAAGTTGGTGTTGATGTTCGAGGTTTCCATCATGGCAGCGTATTCAAAACCATAGCTCAAGCGGAACGCGCCGTTGTGATGAAAATCATCGCCGAGAAACATATCGGCCGGCGAAGCTTGCGGCGAGACGGCTTTCAGCGCGGGATGCGGATCGAGCATCGCCATGGCGGCCAACCAGCCATCGTAAGAAACCCCAAAAATTCCGGCCCGTCCGTTGTGGTTGGGAATATTCTTCAGCAGCCATGCGATGGTGTCATACGCATCGGTGCTCTCGTCAATGGCTTTGGGATCATTTTTGTCGCGCGGCGGACGCTGCATGACGAATTTGCCTTCGGACTTATACTTGCCGCGAATATCCTGAAAAACAAAAATGTAGCCCTCGCTCACCAGCTCCCGCATCGAGCTTTGTGGATTGCTGAACGCTTCGGACGAAATGCCGTCGCCGATTCCATACGGCGATCGCTTCATGAGAAACGGCAACGGCGCAGTCGCGTTTTTCGGCACGTAAAT
>JBOHQZ010001288.1:0-1916 GCA_050732275.1 bacterium | reverse complement strand
TTTGCGTGATCGTTTCTTTGGTGATCCGGATATTTTTGATTTCCGGCATGTTCGGAATTTGGTACATGAGATCGAGCATGACGTCTTCCATGATGGCACGCAAGCCGCGCGCGCCGGTGTGCCGCTTCATTGCCTTCTGGACGATTACCTTCAACGCCTCATCGTCGAACTCAAGCGCAGCGCCGTCCATGGACAACAAACGCTTATATTGCTTGGTCAAAGCGTTCTTAGGCTCCACGAGAATTTTCAGGAGCGCCTGCTCATTAAGCTCCGCCAGCGGCGCGATCACCGGCAGGCGGCCGATCAGCTCGGGAATCAAGCCGTATTTCAGCAAATCGTCCGGCTCCACTTGCTGGAGCAAAACCGCAGTATCTGGCGCTTCGCGCTTGACAGGTTCGGCGCCGAAACCATATTGTTTTTTGCCGATACGGCTGGCCACGATCTTGTGCAAATTCTCGAACGCGCCGCCGCAAATAAAAAGAATGTTGCGCGTATTGATGTTGATGAGATTTTGCTCCGGATGCTTGCGTCCGCCTTTGGGCGGCACTGCCGCCATTGTGCCTTCGAGCAGCTTCAACAGCGCCTGCTGTACGCCCTCGCCGGAAACGTCGCGCGTGATGCTCGGATTGCCGTCCTTGCGCGAAATTTTGTCGATCTCGTCGATGTAAACAATGCCTTTTTCCGTTTTATCAACATCGTAATCCGCCGCTTGCAAAAGCCGGACGAGAATATTCTCGACGTCTTCGCCGACGTATCCGGCTTCGGTGAGCGTCGTCGCATCGGCGATCGTGAAAGGAACCTGGAGAAAACGCGCCAAGGTCTGCGCCATCAGGGTTTTGCCCGTGCCGGTAGGGCCGACGAGCAGAATATTGCTCTTGTCCAATTCGACATCATCGATCTGGTTGGCGTGCTCGATGCGTTTATAATGATTGTATACGGCCACTGCCAGCGTCTTTTTGGCATGATCCTGCCCGATCACGTAGTCGTCGAGCTCTTTTCTGATTTCCACCGGCGTCGGAATTCGCCCGTAGAACGGCACGGCCCGGCGCTGCGCATCTTCGCGGATGATGTCGCTGGCGTTGCGCACGCATTCATTACAAATAAAAACATCCGGCCCGGTGACGATGCAATCCACCTGGTTCGAATTTTTACCGCAAAAAGAGCAAATAAACAAACGGTCACGTTTGCTAAAATCGGCCATGATCGGCTCCTATATCTCCACATAAATGATCTTGCACGGTTTGACGAAGACAGCTTGGCATTTTCGAAAGCGGTTTTTCGTTAATTGAAAAACAGCCTTTTAAGGATTTCTTCCTACGTTAGCTTCGCATCTTTCACGCGCTGAAATCGGCGGGTGAGAACTTCGTCCACAATGCCATATTTGGCCGCTTCTTCAGCCGACATGAAAAAATTGCGATCGGTGTCTTTTTCGATCTGTTGGAGAGGCTGGCCGGTGTGTTTCGATAAAATTTGGTTCAGCCGCTCGCGCAGGGTCAGAATTTCGCGGGCGTGAATTTCAATGTCGCTCGCCTGGCCTTGCGCGCCGCCGGCCGGCTGGTGAATCATGATCCGTGAATGGGGCAGCGCAAAGCGTTTGCCTTTCGCGCCGGCCGCTAGCAGCAAAGCGCCCATGCTGGCCGCCTGGCCCATGCAAATTGTGCTCACATCCGGTTGGATATATTGCATCGTATCGTAAATCGCCAATCCGGCCGAGACGTAGCCGCCCGGCGAGTTGATGTAAAACTGAATATCTTTTTCCGGATCTTCCGCTGCCAGCCACAGCAACTGTGCGATCACCAGACTGGCGACGTGCTCGTTGACATCCGTGCCAAGAAAAATGATGCGCTCTTTCAACAAGCGCGAATAAATATCGAACGATCGTTCGCCCCGCCCGGTTTGCTCGACGACGATAGGTA
>JBOHQZ010001287.1:0-1918 GCA_050732275.1 bacterium | reverse complement strand
TCGTCGATTCGTATGAAAATGACTTTTGGAACAGTACGTTGTACAACGTGTGGCTGCAATCGATCCGAAAACTGAACCCGCCAAAAGATTTGTCGCGATTTCCGGCGTTCATGCAAACCGGCGCGTTCTGGCAGCAGAAGATGAACACACAACTGGCGGCGTGGGCGCAATTGCGGCATGACAATCTGCTTTACGCCAAACAATCTTATACTGGCGGCACCACGTGCAGCTTTCCGCACAGCTTCGTCGAGCCGTTTCCGGATTTCTATCGAACTTTGCAAAATTTTGCGCAACAGGCGCAGATCAATTTTAGCGCCGTGAATTTCGCCGACCTCGCCCGCAAAAATGGAATTCTCAATTATTTTTCCGGCATGGCGGGAACGATGGATACCCTGGCAGCGATTGCGGAAAAACAACTCAACCGCACCCAGCTTGACCCGACTGAAGTGAATTTTCTTCGCAGCATGCTTTTCAAACCCCGTATGTGTGGCGAGCCGCTGAGCGGTTGGTATCCAAAACTTTTTTATCGCCATCCGGATGATTGCGCTGAAATCGATATGGTTGTTGCCGACGTCCACACGGCGCCGACGGACGCGGCAGGCAATCCGGTAGGACATGTTCTGCACGCCGGCACCGGCCCGCTCGACCTCGGCATTTTCATCGCCGAAAATCATAACGGAACGCCGATGGCTTACATCGGCCCGGTAATGAGTTACTACGAACATGTCACGATGAATTTCAAGCGCTTGACGGATGAAGAGTGGAAAGAGCTTTATCAGAAACCGCCGTCATTCCGGCCGGCGTGGGTGAATGTTTATCTCGCCGATGTAAACGGCAAGCGCCGCGCGCCGGGGCCGCTGCTGGCGACCAGCGTGAAAGAGCCGCTGGCACAAAACGAGTCGCCGCGTGGTTATCTTCTGCACCAAAATTTTCCGAATCCTTTTTCGACCGAAGGGAGATCCCGCACCGCGGGAAATGCCGGCACGGTGATTCGTTTTGAGATTCCGTCGTCGTTCGCCAACACTTCAACGCGGCTCGCGGTTTATAACGTGCGCGGCGAGCTGGTGCGCGAGCTTGTCAATCGGCGGTTGCCGGCTGGAAATTACGTCGCGCGCTGGGAAGGAAGAAACGATGCCGGCCGTGAAGTGGCGTCGGGAATTTATCTGTACCGGTTGCAGGTCGTAGATCCCGCCCGCGGCGGGGCCGGCAATGTGACTGAGATGCGGAAGCTAACATTATTGAAATAAGGCAAAGTGGCGCCGCCGGAGTGAGCACAGATGAGAATCAAAATCTTTTTAACAACAGTTCAGTCATTGATACTCAGCGCCGCCGCAATATACGCCCAATCTCATTCTCCGCGTTTGGAACCCTTCGGTTTGGAAGGGAAAGTCGTGACCGCGTTGGGTATTTATGGCTCGCTGTATGCAGGCACCGACGGTGACGGCGTTTTTCGCCGCCATATTTATGATCCTGACACTGGCTGGGTATCGCTCGGACTTGAAGGCAGAAAGATTCGCTCGGTTTATCCGCATAAATATGGTCCGCTTGGTTTTGCGACAACGGCCGGTATCGAGCGGAATCCAATGAAAAAAGATTCTGTGCTCATCTATTGCTCGACATTTGATCAGCTTGAGTGGACCGTCACCGACAGCGGCATAACACGCGGCGAAGTGATGGCGATTCGTTCGCTTGACGGTTTTCCCGATGAGAGTATATGTGGTGAAACCTTTGCCGGCACGTTTGGAGCCGCCGGCCAGATTTGGCGTCGCGGCTTCACCAGCACGTATTGGAAAAAGGTTCTTGATATTGGCGTTGGCGTGGTGAATGTCGTGCGCGCAGATGAGCGCAGCGGCAACGTTTGGGCTGGCGGCGAAACGGGCATTTTTGCTCCGTGGATTGCCAGGTCGGCCGACAAAGG
>JBOHQZ010001286.1:0-1918 GCA_050732275.1 bacterium | reverse complement strand
GGCAATCTGCCGGGCGGCGGCGATTGGGGCATTCCGTGCGAGCCGGAAGGCATCCCGCCGGATCAAGTTCCGCCGATCCGTATCTTGGTGGTCGATCAGGAATTTGTTTCCACGTTTCAAATGGAGCTCGCTGCGGGCCGGAGTTTTTCCAAAGATCATCCGACCGACGCGACGGCGGCGTTCATGATCAATGAAGAAGCGGCGAAACAGCTTGGCTGGAGCGATCCGCTCAGCAAGACCATCGCCATGTCAAGAATTCAACGGCCGGCGGCGCCGGTGATCGGCGTGCTCAAAGATTTTCATTTCCGCTCGATGCACGAAAAGATCGGGCCGATCATGTTTTTTATTCCGTCGCCGGACTGGTTCACGGTTTTTTCGATGCGCATCCGGCCGGAGAATGTTGCTGAAACCCTCGCGTTTTTGGAGCGCAAATGGGCGGCGCTCGATCCCAGCCGTCCTTTTGACTACACTTTTTTCGACGAGCAATTTGGCCAGCTTCATCTCGCCGAGCAGCGGATCGGCCAATTGCTGGGATACGTCGCGATTCTGGCCATTTTCATCGCCGGGCTTGGATTGTTCGGCCTGGCGGCGTTCACCGCACAGCAACGCACCAAAGAAATCGGCGTGCGCAAAGTGCTTGGCGCCTCGGTGGGCGGCCTGATTCTGTTGCTCTCGAAAGATTTCACCAAGCTCGTGCTGATTGGGTTCGTCGTCGCCGCGCCGTTGGCTTACTACGCGATGAATCGCTGGCTCGCCGATTTTGCTTATCGCGTCGAAATTGGCCTCAGCGTGTTCGTACTGGCGGGTTTGCTGGCGTTGGTGATTGCCTGGCTGACGGTGAGTTACCAATCTATTAAAACTGCACTGGCGAATCCGGTTGAAGCGCTTCGCTATGAGTAAACAGTTACCAGTTATCAGTGATCAGTTATCAGTTATCAGTAAAAAAACAACTAATTACTGATCACTGGTTACTGATCACGCATTACGATTTACCGAACAGACCATCATTTTCAAAAGGAGAAACTAACATGCCTTCAATTTCCATCCAATTGCCCGCCATCGAAGCCGACCAGCAGGTCGAAGTCGAAGTGAAAATCAACGGCAAGAAAAAGACCTACCATTATCGCGTGGAGATTTTTGCGTGGGAACAATGTCATGACCCGAATGAAGCGCGGGCGCTGTGTTTGAAAAAAATGATCGAAGGTTACGATCAGAATTGGCAGATGGTGCAAATCGGCGCGCCGACGGAGGCGACGATTCCGATTATGTTCAGGCAGAGGAATTGAAGCAGTGATTAGTAATCAGTGACCAGTAATCAGTTTGCTGAATTCTGATCACTGATTACTGTTTTTCACGAACACACTTGGCACTTGCGGCAGACCGCACCATTCGGCAATTTTGTTGTACTGCCCAGCCAAGTCCTGCAAAATTTTGTAGCCGCCTTTGATTTTGCCCACGGTTTTGCCGAGCGTTGTGCCGGTATCATTCGCCTCGTCGAAAAAGCGCTTCAGCTTGTTCATGACGCCGGCTTTTTTCACTTCTTCCGGCTTGGGCGTTTGTTCGAGCTTTTCGAGTTTTTGCTGAATCGCGGCGATTTCTTGCGCGGCTTCCGGCTCAATTTCCTCTGCTTCTTCGCGCAGTTCATTCAAGCCGCTCTGCAAGCCGTTAAGATGCATCGTAAAATTGAACTCACTGGTTGCTTCACTGTGACTCGTCGCCGTCGCTTGATTGACATTGCTTTGCGACACCGTGTTCGAATTGTTGATATTCAATTCCATTTTAAAACCCTCTCTGAATTCATCCCAAAACTTATGTCGTTCACTGGGTAGCTCAATGCCATTTATTAATTTCGATACGGAAACGGGTTTCTCAACCCCTTCAACAATATACTCGTGTTGTCCCATCGCTTCCAAACGCA
>JBOHQZ010001285.1:0-1921 GCA_050732275.1 bacterium | reverse complement strand
GCCTTAATCTATCCGTTGGAGTTTTTTTGAGTTGGGATTGTTCCAGTATTGGCTCTAGCGCAACAGAATCAATTTTTTCACCGCGCGCTGGCGGCCGACGGTCAATTCATAAAAGTAAATGCCTGCCGGAACCAAGCGTCCGAAGCGATCGCGGCCATCCCACAAAACCGTTTGGCTGCGCAGCAAATCTGCCGCGTCAAAACGCGCGACTTCCTGGCCGAGCAAGTTGAAGATGCGCAGGCCCGGCCGGAGATTTGTCCGGCCGAGGTCGAAGCCGATTTGCACGGAACCTTCTCGTGGCGCAAACGGATTTGGCCGCGCCTCGTCGAGACGAAAATCCGCCGGTTGCAGTGCGTCTTCATTCACCGCAGTGACGGTACGCGTTTGTTCTGCCGCAGTTACCTGCGCCGGCTTGAGAGTTTGCTCTTTAACTTGGTCGCCGATATTGGCCGGCAAACTATTCCCCAAATAATACGTGGTGGAATTGAAACTCAATGACCCGGTGATATTCGCGGTTGAAGTGACCAGCAAGCCGGAATCCCCATACGACTTCAAATCGCCGGTGTCATTGTTATCATTTGCGGAATTATCCTTGTAATAAAGCGTCCTTTGTGCGCCAAGAACCGGCACGCTGAGAAGCACCAAAAAAGCTCCGGGGCTGCCTTTGACCATAAACCAATTTAGGCTATCCGCTGGATTGGTGTTGCTGCGATCTAAAATCGTGCCTACCGGCGAATCCGGTGTTCCATCAACGGGAAAACCATTGCGATTGAATGCATTGGAAAACGTCATCCCGCTGGCATTGGCGCTGAAATCCACCGACTGGCGGATCTCAGTAACGGTCAAACCCGATACCACCGGTATGGTGGCATTCTTGGCGCCAAACACGGTGCTGTACGGCAAATATTGCGTGCTAAAGGTGGCCGGCAGGTTTTGGCCGGCTACCGATATATTTAATGAAATTTCACGAAACCCGCGCACGGCCCCGCCCGAAAAGCTAACGGAGACAAACTGCAGAGCGTCTTCTTTGAGCGTTAAAGGAACCGGAACGCCGAAAATAACGAAGGTGCCTTGCACCCGAACCTTGAGGCGGTCCAGAATATCCTGACCATTGCCAAACGGCGCTTTGATTCTAATGTCGGTAAACCAGCCCGTATTTTCGTGGCCTTCGCTGTAGCTTTCGCCTTCAACCATATCCGCTCCCCTGGCGTTCGGATCGGCAGTATAACGGATGTGTGAAGCAAGCGCCGGCGGATTTTTCACATGCTGAAAAAGATAAAGCCAGCCCTTTTCATTGTTAATCGGATCTGTCACTTCCAGCTCGATACGCGTATTGTCGCTGCCATCCACCCATTTGTCCGTCGGCGCGCGGTCGCCGACACCGCCCGGCATGAAAATCGCTTCATCATTGTCATCGGCGATGCCGTCCTTGACCTCCAATTCGCCTCTGGCATTAAGCTCATCGATCTGAAAACGCGAGCGCTTGAACTCGCCGTTGATAAAACCATACGCCGTATAAATGCCGATCGAGTCGTTCGCGAGCGGCAGCAGCCTGCCGACGGAAGCGATGATCGGGTCGTACTGCCGGGTCAATGATTTTTGTTGCGCCAACACGTGTTGAGAAAAAACCATGCCGAGCCAAGCGGCCAAGATCAAACCACGACGCACATTAAAATAATTCAACATACACTTCTCTCCATGAAGTTGAGGGTAATTTTCCGCCGCGCTTGAGAAAACCAGGAGTCGTTTGCCCCATGGCTTTACGCCTCGTCATGTGTTGTATCTCCGAAGTGGTAGATGACAATGACGAAAAACAAATGCGGCCCATGAACTGTAATCGCGCGAATATGTGCTACCCAAATGGCGTATCCCAACGTGCGTAGCCCTCCGGACGCCGTTTGCTCACATCCAATTTCATCCC
>JBOHQZ010001284.1:0-1922 GCA_050732275.1 bacterium | reverse complement strand
TTTTTCACTACGCCGGCCATGGCAGCTTTGAAAATGAAAATGCTTTTCTCTATCTCGATCACGAGGAAGGCGCCGGCACCCAGATCCGAATGGCGGCAAGTGAGTTCGCCCAATTTTTTTCGGACTCGACTTCGATGCGCCTGGTGATGTTGAACTCCTGCCAGGGCGCAGCGCGTTCTTCGCATCAAGCGCTGATTGGCACGGCGCCACAACTTTTGGTTGCCGGCGTGCCGGCGGTCGTGGCCATGCAATTCGTCGTCTCCAATGAAGACGCGATTTTGTTCGCTGCCGAATTTTACGAAACCCTTTGCCACAAAAACGGCCAGGTTGAAATGGCCTTGACGGCGGCTCGCAAAGCCTTGTACCAGGAAAGGTCTGCCAGTCCGGCTTTTTGCAATCCGGTTTTATACTTGCGATCCGAGACCGGTAATTTATGGGGGCCACAGCGATGGCCTAAAAATATCGGGCAATTTCGGGCAAAAAAAATCATTCGCCTCGCTGCCGCCTTTGTTTTGATGCTGGCTGCGCTCGTCTGGTGGTTTCTTGATTCCAATGATGAGAGCATTTCCATCGCTGTTTTGGATTTTGAAAACGAAACCCGGGACCCCGAGCTGGGAGGCATTCTGGCCGATCTTCTGCTCACTGACCTCGCGCAGAACCCCAATGTGAAAACCCTTAACAAAACGCGCATCTTGGAGCTATGTCACGAGCTGGGCCTAAAGCGAGTTGATCTGGCCGTCGGATTATCTCTATGCCAGCAGGAAAATATCCAAGTATTGGTGTCTGGAAAAGTCGTGCAAAGAGGAGAGACATATCGTTTTGAAGTAAATATTTTTGACGTTAAAAGCAGGGAGTCTTTATTCGCCCAACGTGTTCAACACTTCGGCGCTAATGACATTTTTGCGATAGTCGACGAATTGTCAAAACAAATTAAAAAGAACCTGAATGTCAAAGAAGAGGGCCCGGATCGCCCGCTCGTCGAGCAGGCTACCAGCTCCCTGCAAGCGTATAAGCTCTTTGCGGCCGCGCAATCATCTTATTATCGCGGCGATCCCATCCAGGCCATTCACCTGGCGTCACAAGCGATTGCACTCGACTCGACTTTTATCGAGGCGTTTCGCGCTCTGGCGGTTTGGTATGATGCCACCGGTGATTCCGGCCATGCGCTTAAAAACGCCCGCTTTGCCAAAATGCAATCGCGAAACCGCGATGAGACGGAGTACTTGCAGTCGCTCATCGTCGAATGCCAGGTGCGGCGAAATTGGGATCATAATGTCGAGTATTTGAATCGCTATCTGGCATTGCGCCCGAACGATGTGAACAAACGCTTGCAACTGGGTTACGTTTTGTCTCGCGGCAAGAAGGAATTTGGCAAAGCGATTGGGCAATTCAATGAAGTCATTCGCCGCGATCCGGAAAATCGTTCCGACCGGTTGGGGCCGGCTTACAACCATCTCGGTTTGGCTTATTTGTATTCGGGCAGGTTTGACAGCGCCATGATCGCCTTCAAAAAGTATCAAGCCCATGCGCCCAACAATCCGGATCCGTTGCACAGCCTGGCGAACGCCTTGAGCTTCCACGGCGATTACGAGGCGGCGGTCCGCCAATTCCGCCAGGTTATTCAAGAGTATCCTCATTACTATAAAGCTTATGATGAGCTTGGCGCCACCTATTTGGCGATGGGAAAATGGCGTGAGGCGCGAAAAGTTTTTGAAGAATATCTTCGCATCGCTCCCCAATCCATGTGGCCGCGGGGGCGCCTGCAGTTAGGCCGGGTCTGTTTTATTCAAGGCAACGCCGCCATGGCCGAGAAAGAATTGCAGGCGGCATTGGCCTTGGATGCGCAAAATCTCCAGGCGCATTGGTTGCGCGGGTTAAATGCTTTGTCGGTGAGTACCTGGCTTGACACGGCGCGACAGGAG
>JBOHQZ010001283.1:0-1922 GCA_050732275.1 bacterium | reverse complement strand
TCGGAACGAGCTGCCGCTGGTCGATATCGAGCTGGATGAATCGCTGCTGGCGGATGCCGGCGGCTCTTTCGAAGTCCGCGCTTTTGAAAATCTTTTGGATGATGAAGTGCAGGCCGCGTTCGACGCGTTGCCGGTGGAATTTCGCGAGGTCATCGTACTTGCTGATATCGAGGAACTATCCTATCGTGAGATTGCGGAGATTTTGAATATTCCGATGGGCACGGTGGCGTCGCGTCTGTATCGCGGGCACAGCCTGCTGCGCGAAAGGTTAAAGGAGTATGCCAGACAACACGGCTATTGAGGTGAGAAAATGACCTGTGGCAAAATTCGCAAAACCTTGCTGGAAAGTTCCAATCTGGAAATTTTGACGGCGGAGCTGGCGCAGGCAAAAGCGCACTTGCGCGAATGCGCCACGTGCCGCGATTTTCTGCAACAGCACGAGACAATGCGCCGCTTTTTGAAAGAAAGACTGGGCAGCGAGAAGGCGCCGGCCTCGGTTAGAGAAGAAGTGTTGAATGCCATTGCACAACATCGAATGATCGGCGTCAATATCAGTGGAAGACGGACGGGTGAGGTCGCCAAATACGCCGTGGCTGCTGCTGTGCTGTTAGCAGTCGCGTTATCGATTTTCTATTTTATCGCACCGTTTAAGCCGAATCAACACAAGCAGAGTATTGCCGCGGAATTGATTGACGACCACATTCGTTACCGTTTGAGCGCGCAGGCGGTCGAACAGGCCACGACCGATCCGACCGCGCTCAGCCAGTGGTTCAACAGCAGGTTGGATTTTGTCGCGCAGATTCCGCCGCTTGCCGGATTCGAGTTAGCCGGCGGCAGATTATGCTATTTGTTTGATCGCCGCCTCGCGCTGGCCTTTTATCAGAAACCGGACCAGTGGGTTTCGCTATTCATCTCGCGCGGCGATGGCATTGATCTCTCAACGATGGAAAAAATCGGCGTCAGCGGCAAGGTGCTGTGCCGCGGCGACGGCAAAGGCTACCAAGTCGTGGCGTGGAAAGACAGGGATTTGCTCTACGCATTGGTGTCAGATAGGAATGTCGTGAGCCTGGCGGCGAGCTGGTAGGGTACCAAGTAGTTGGATCGTTGGATTGATGGATCGATGGAGTGATGGATTGCTGGGCCCATATCCCTCCGACGATCCAGAAATCCAACAATCCGGAACCGCAATCAACAGTTATCTCGGGATACGCGTTTTTCAAATCACAACTTCAAACGGAGGAAGACATGAACCGTACAATTAAAACCGCTCTGCTGATGGTCGTGCTTTTCGCATTGGCCAGTTGCCAAAAATCGGAAGAAAAAGCGGAACAAGCGCCGGCAAAAGCAAAACTGGAAGCGGCGCAAGTCAAAAAGGCCATCGAGTCCTACATTCAAATTAACACAAACGCCGAGGGCGCCTTTGCTGTTGAAGATACCGTAGAAAATCGCACCCGACAGTTGAGCTTCGGTTACGTCCATAGTTCTGTGCACGAAACAGATGGTGGCAGCTATTATGCTTGCGTCGATTTCACCGAAGCGCCTGCGGATACGCTGGACTTGGATTTTTATGTCGCCCTGAACCCTGACGATGAGGCGGCGGTTTCCAAGGTGGTCATTCACAAAGTCAATGGGAAAAGTCGACTATAACGTTTTACCACACGCTGATGAGAGGGCAACCTGAGCTGGCAGAAAGAATTGAATAGTGGTGGGGAAATTTTCGCGACGCTTCTGGGAGTAAGATACACGGTCAATGCCGTCCATAGTTTGGCGCTGGAAGTGCTGGCGTTCTCCGGCGAAAAAAATGCCGTCGATGTGGTGCCGACCTGGACTATACAACTCAGGCATGGTCAAACCCTGAGGGTCGGGCCGGGAGTGAGCCTGAATGATGAGCGGCAGTCTCTTTCTTTACGAACGGTTTATGT
>JBOHQZ010001282.1:0-1923 GCA_050732275.1 bacterium | reverse complement strand
AAAGTTTGATCGAGTCCTTGCATCATACCCATCGGCTTGAAGAAGTTGCTGATCAACTGCGCCGGCGGCTTTAGCTCTTCGAGCAGAATGTTGCGCATCGAGCCGTGTGAATCGTTGACGATAATTTCGGTTGCGCCGGCTTCCAGCGCGCCGTCAATCGCGGCGTTGACCTCTTCGACCATCAGCTTGCGGGCGCGGCCATACTCGCTGCCACTCGCCGAGGTTTGATCCGAATGTACGACACCGCCGATGCCTTCCATGTCGACCGAGATGAAGATTTTTAGCTTGGGTGGGTTCTGTTGCGACAAGGCGGGAAGGGACAAGATCAGCAGAAACCGGAAGAGCAAACAGGAAAATCGTCGCATTATTTTCTCCGCGCGCTAAAGGATTTTCGCTTTGTCCTCTTGCTTGTGTCGTTTCCTTTGATTATTTTGCAAAATGTCTACAGAAGATAAACAAATCTATTATGGAAGTCAAGTTTGATCGCGCAAAACAAACACACAAAATAAGGTTGTTCCAAAATGACAAAAAACACGCAACTCCCATCATCAATCAAATCTGTCACCGAGCTTGACGACGTTTTGTCGCGGCCATCAGACGCCGTGATCGAAGCCGTCAAGAAACTCGATGGCGATATCATGCTTCTCGGCGCGGGCGGGAAAATGGGGCCATCACTCGCCGAATTGGCGAAACGAGCTATTACTGCATCGGGAGCAAAAAAGAAAATCGTTGCGGTGTCACGCTTCTCGAATCAGATCGAACGCCAACGTTTGGAGTCCGTGGGAATCGAAACGATTTCCAGCAATCTGCTTGCTGCCGATGAATTGCAGAAGCTGCCGGAGATTGAAAACGTCATTTACATGGCGGGGATGAAATTCGGCACGACCGGCAAGGCGGCGGAGACGTGGGCGATGAACACTTTTCTTCCGGGCATGGTGGCGCAGAAATTCAAAGCGTCGCGAATCATGCTTTTCTCGACCGGCAACGTTTATCCGCTGACGCCAGTGAAGCTCGGCGGTTGCACCGAGAATGATCCGGTGAACCCGACCGGCGAATATGCGCAGTCGGCGCTGGGACGAGAAAGAATATTCGAGTATTTTAGCCGAGAATTGAAAATACGCGGCGCCATCATTCGCTTGAATTACGCCATCGATTTGCGCTACGGTATTTTTCTGGATGTGGCACAGAAAGTCTTTGCTCGCCAGCCCATTGATTTGACAATGGGACACGTGAATGTGATTTGGCAGGGCGACGCCAACGCCGTGGTCTTGCGGGCGTTGGAAATCGCCGAAACGCCGCCGGCGATTTTGAATGTAACCGGGCCGGAAACGGTGTCGATTCGCCAACTGGCGAAAAAGTTTGGTGAGATCATGCAAGTCGAGCCGATTTTTGAGAACGACGAGGCGGAGACGGCTTTGCTTAGTAATGCGAGCCGTTGCCATCAACTGTTCGGCTATCCGGCGGTGACGTTGCAGCAGATGATCGAGTGGGTGGCGCATTGGGTGAAGATTGGCGAATCAACGCTGGCGAAGCCGACGCACTACGAAACGCGCGACGGCCGGTTTTAGCAGAATAGAATTTTATTCTGAGCTTGATTCTCTAATCCACCTACGCGCTATATGCGCAAGTTCCGTGATCGAAATTTCGGAGAACATGAACGCGTGAATCATCTCGATCAACTCGCCTCTTTCGACAAAGATTCTGCCGCGAAACCGGGCTTTACCGCGCGCGCGGTGATGATCGCTGTGGCGCTTTCTTTGTTTTTGCTCGCCAGCTCGTCTTACATCGCCATCAAAATCGGCGCTATGCCCTGGCCGATCATTTTTTCCGTGATCGTGGCTGGCGGTGTTTTGCGCTTGCGCTCCAAGCAAGTGAATGTTCACGAAATCAACGTCGCGCAGGCGGGCGCGAGCATTGGTGGGC
>JBOHQZ010001281.1:0-1924 GCA_050732275.1 bacterium | reverse complement strand
TGTTCGAAGATTGCACGAAACTGTTTCTGCTCACCGGCAACGTTGAGAACGCGACCGAGTTGCAACACAACGCCATTGCCGCAGCACGCGCAACTGGCGTTACGCACGTCGTGAAGCTTTCGGCATTCGGCGCCTCGTCCCACTCGAATTCCCTCATTGGCCGCTGGCATCACCAGATCGAAAAAGAGCTGCAGGAATCCGGGTTGGCGTGGACGATGCTCCGGCCTCACCACTTCATGCAAAACCTTCTTGCCCAAGCCGAAAACATCATCAAAGACGGCGTGGTCTATTCGGCTACGGGCGAGGGCAAAATTCCATTCATCGACACCCGCGACATTGCCGCGGTCGCCGCGGTTACGCTCACACAATCAGGACACACCGGCAAGAAATACGTGATCACCGGCAGCGAGGCGCTCTCCTACCGGCAGGCGACGGAGATTCTCGGCACGGCGATCGGCAAGCGGCTGCGTTACCACGACGAATCGTTTGACGAAGCGCGGGCGCGTCTGACGCAAGCCGGCCAGTCCTCCTGGTTGATCGAGAGCATGCTCGCGCTGGCGGCGTATCAGCGCGCGGGCGGCCCGACCGAGACGATCACCGGCGTCGTGGCTGATCTCACCGGCAAGCCGCCGCGCACCTTCGCCGAATTTGCTCACGATCACGCCGCCGTCTTTGTGAAAGAGGCCTGAAATGCAGCGGAATATAGTTGAGGTGAGCAGGATTTTCTTTACCGGACTGGGGCAGATCATGCTGCAATGCAGTCCGGTAACAGGTGCTCTGTTCCTGATTGGCATAAGCCTTAACTCTCCGGTCATGGCGGTTGGAGCGAGCCTTGGGACCATCGTCGGAATGGCTGCCGGTGGTTTTTTAAAGCTGAGTCCTGAGAATCAGAAGAATGGATTGTATGGATTTAATGCGGCGCTCGTCGGCATCGCAGCTTTTTGCTTTTTCCCCTTGAGTGCTTGGTCTCTTCTCCTCCTCGTGGGAGGCGCGTTCCTCTCCGTGGTGGTTATGGAAACCATGATGCGCCATCTCCGCGTCCCGCCTTATACAGCGCCATTCATCCTTGTCACTTGGGGCTTGCTATGGGTGGGGCGAGTCATTCCTCTAGCGCCCGCACACACCGGAAATGGGTACTCGTGGTTGCCTGATCTTCCTCTCGGAGGATTAACCGGATTGGGGCAGGTCATGTTCCAGGAAAATGCTTTGTCCGGAGCTTTCTTTCTCGTTGGAATATTGGCCTGCAGCAAATTACGAGGCCTGTGGGCACTGGCCGGCTCTTTGATCGCCGGGGCGATTGCGGTCGCGTCTGGCCAGCCAGGAGTCAAGGTCGCAATGGGCTTGTTTGGCTACAACGCCGCCTTGACCGCTCTGGCGTTATCGTCTATTGCGGTACCGGCTTTTGTAGTGATGATAGGCGCCGCTCTGACCGTGCCGCTTGTTCTCGCTTCGGCGGCGCTCAACATCTCGCCATTGACCGCCCCGTTCGTCATTGCGACATGGCTCACAGTTATGTTCCTCAAGCTCACGCGAAAAGTTGGGAGCATGAGCACCCAACCCTAACCATGGCAAAATCTTAAACGTAACGCGTAGCGCGGCAACAGCCGCAACTGATCGACCAAAGGCAAAACGATTTAGGGCAAAATTATTTGATTTTGTTTTAATGCGAATGACCAGTTGTCATACCAATCGGTTTAAAGCAAAAAGTCAAAATGAGTAAAGTCAAAATCATTGAACCGCTTTTAATCATCCTGACTTCAATTATTTTGACTTACATCTTTTGCTAGGCATTCGCATTTTTAATTGTTTTGCCCATAATGATTTTGCCTTCAAAAAACCTTGGTGAGCGTGCTGGTTTTTTCAGAGAAATATAATAAGGATGAAATCGAATTTGTGCTTGGAAAGAAAAAGTGTAGCCGGAGAC
>JBOHQZ010001280.1:0-1929 GCA_050732275.1 bacterium | reverse complement strand
TGTTGAATTTGGGCTTGCAAACCGGCGACGGCGGTTACAAATTTTTCAGCATGACGGTGCTGGCCTTGCAGCTCTCCAGCGCCGACAACGGCGTGAGCAAGTTGCACGGGCAAGTCTCCCGCGCGTTGTGGAAAAATCTCTGGCCGGATGTTCCGGAAGCGGAATTGCCGATCACTTCGATCACCAACGGCGTTCACGCCGATACGTGGATGGCGCCAGAAATGGCGGCGCTGTTTGGGCGCCACCTCGGCAAAAATTGGCGGCACCATTTAGACGATCCGGAATTGTGGCAGCGCGTCAGCGCCATTCCTGGTCCTGAGCTTTGGGAGGTTCGTCAAAATCTAAAAATGCGTTTGAGCAATTTCGTGCGCGCACGTTTGACGGAACAACTGCGCCGCCAGGATGCCTCGCGGCGAGAGATTGATGCTGCTGCCAATGTATTGGACCCCAATGCGCTGACCATCGGCTTTGCGCGGCGGTTCGCTTCGTATAAGCGCGCCGATTTGATTTTTAGCGATGTTAAACGTCTCGAAAAATTGATCAACGATGCCGGGCGGCCCGTTCAAATTATTTTTGCCGGCAAGGCGCATCCGCACGATCGCGACGGCCAGGCGATTTTGCGCCGGGTCTATCAAATGACGCAGCGCCGGCGCTTGCGGGGCAAGGTGATTTTGCTGGAAGATTATGACATGAACGTGGGGCGGCATCTCGTGCAGGGCGTTGATTTGTGGCTCAACAATCCGCGCCGCCCAATGGAAGCCAGCGGCACGAGCGGCCAGAAAGTGCCGTTGAATGGCGGCATCAATTGCAGCATTCTCGACGGCTGGTGGGCCGAAGGTTACGACGGCCGAAACGGTTGGGCTATCGGCAAAGCCGTTGATGGACTCAGCGAAACGGAGCAGGATCGCGTCGATGCAAAAGCGCTCTACGAAGTTTTAGAAAAAGAAGTTGCTCCTCGTTTTTATCGTCTTGAAAAAAGGGGCCTTCCCCTCGAATGGATAAAGAAAGCGAAAGCTTCGATGGCGACGGTGATTCCGCCATTCAACACCGAGACGATGGTCAAAAATTATGTCAAAAAACTTTATGTGCCGGCATTGCGGCGCGGCGAGTTTTTTAACGGCGCCCACTTTGCCAACGCTACGGAGATGGCGAAAATCAAAGAGCATCTACGGGAAAACTGGCCGCTCGTGCATTTCACGCACGCGAAAATGGCGACGTCAGCGGCGGCGAAAAGGGGCGGCCGCAATGGCCATCTGACGGCGCCGAACATCGAAATTTCGGCAGGAGTTTACCTCGGCGGGCTGCACCCGGAACTCGTGCAAGTCGAAGCGTATGCGATTGAGTTGCCGCGCAATGGCACGCCCGAAGTGGCTCACACTATTCCCCTGCAGGCCGTACAATGTAATAGCGACGGTGTTTGCGAGTATCATCTCAAGCTGGCAGAAGAACCGGGAAACGCAAAACAATGGCGCATTCGCGTTTTGCCCAAACACCCGGCTCTGGGACATAAACACGAGTTGGGACTGATCCTCTGGCAGGATCTGAACTAGCAGATTGATTCCGCATTAACATGGCAAGGCAGAATAATGGTTCGGCAGAATGATTTAAAAATTAATTTGCCAATAATTATTCTGCCTTTTGGCCGTGGTTGACGCCGCGCCGTTTGACCTTCGTTCGCTATATCACCACACCAGCCAGAAATCCATCCGCAACCAATCAGTCGCCGCAAGACGCCGATCTTTAACGAAAAAAAGGCCGAACCAATTTTTGTTTTTTTGCAGGCGCAGGCCGCACACCGTCGTTCTGTTCTTATGATCGTGGCTAACAACGCCGTAACCGCCGCCCATCGCGTAACTGAGGTTGAAAATATCCAATTCATCCCAACGTGTGTAGGCCAATCCCACGCGCGCGAGTGGTGAGAGATAGAGG
>JBOHQZ010001279.1:0-1930 GCA_050732275.1 bacterium | reverse complement strand
CGCCTCAAGAGGCGTTGGGCACGATGATTCGCTTGCACCATCGTTATGCGCTCGATGGCCGCAATCCCAACACTTACACCGGCATTTTATGGTGTTTTGGAAAACATGATCGTGCTTGGGGACCGCAGCGCCAAGTCTTTGGGTTGGTGCGGTATATGACTTCGGATAACACGAGGCGCAAATTCAATTTGCCTGCGTATAAAGCGTGGGTGGAAAGTTGTGAAAGATGAATTTGAAGTCCGACTTGGGCACGGCAAATTTTCAAATTTTGCAAGACCTCGCAGCCCAAGTCGGACTTCACGCTACGCCAAATTCTATGAACGAAATGGTCATCCTCGTCGACCCGCACGATCGGCAAATCGGCGTTGAAGAAAAAATGAAAGCGCACCGCGAGGGCAAGCTGCACCGCGCCTTCTCCGTTTTTGTGTTCAACGAAAAGGGCGAGATGCTGCTGCAGAAGCGCGCGCCGCAAAAGTATCACTCCGGCGGCTTGTGGACGAATGCCTGCTGCAGCCATCCCCGACCTGGCGAAGCGATCGAGCAAGCGGCGCTGCGCCGTTTGGAAGAAGAAATGGGTTTTGCTTGCCAGTTGAAAAAGGCATTTCATTTTATATATAAAGCCGAGCTTGACGCCGGCTTGATCGAGCATGAGTTTGATCACGTTTTTGTCGGTAATTACAATGGCCAGGTTTGCCCTAATATCGATGAAGTTGCTGATTATCGCTGGGTGAATATTGACGCGCTGAATTCAGACCTCGACCTCGTACTGGAAAAATATACCATCTGGTTCAAAATCGCGCTGAGACGCGCACTGAAATTTGCAGCAACACACAAGCTGCTGCACGCTTCCTTCCAATACCTTCAGGATGACGCAGGAAACTACGACCCAGACATCGGCTGAAGGGCTGCACTAAATTGTTGCAGATTTTTCAAAAACCTCTTGACTTTTGACTACAACTGTAGTATATTTAGACTACAGTTGTAGTCAGTGCCTATGAAAAAACTCCCCAAAATTTCCGCGGCGGAGTGGGAGGTGATGAAGGTCCTGTGGGACCAGCCTCCTTTGACCGCCGGCCAAATCGTCGAGCTGCTTTCCTCCCAAAAGGATTGGAACCATCGCACCATCAAGACGCTATTGGCGCGTCTAGTGAAAAAAGGCGCGCTGGCCTATCGCGCCGAGGCCAATCGTTATCTTTACGTCGCTAAAATCAAAAAAGAAGACATTATCAAGCACGAGAGCCAGTCGTTTCTCGATCGCGTCTTTGACGGCGTAACCATGCCGATGCTGGCGCATTTCGTCAAAACCGCCAAGATGTCGCCGGAAGAAATTCAACAGCTCAAAGCCATTCTTAAAGAAAAAGAAGGCAGGCGCGCGAATGCCGATCATTCTTAAAAATCTCGAGCCGTTCTTCTCCTGGCTGCTGCAGACCTCATGGCAGGCCTCGATTTTGGCAGCGCTCATCCTCGTGCTGCAAAGAGTATTTCGAAAATCTTTGCCGCCGGCTTGGAGCTTCGGCCTATGGTTGATTTTAATCGTCAAATTACTGCTGCCGGTCTCACCCTCCAGCCAATTCAGCCTCTTCAATTTCGTCAGCATCGAAAAGCTGATTTTAAATGATCAGCGAGCCGCCGAAGAAGATTCCCGCCAAGGTATCGGCATCGGCATTTCCGGCTTGGGTGATGAAAAGCAATCCGCCTCGGCAAGTTCGACAACGTCAGGCGAAGCCGCGCCGATAAATTTGTCTCTCCTCTTAACGACGACGTGGCTTGCCGTTGCCGTCATGCTCTTGGTCAGAACCGCATACGTAAATATCGGCGTTTTATCACACGCGCGCAAGCTGCGCCCCTTGATCGACGGCGAAGTCTTGAATCTTCTCGAAAATTGCAAAAGCGAGCTGCGCGTCCACGTGCCGGTCAGCGTCGTGGTCAC
>JBOHQZ010001278.1:0-1932 GCA_050732275.1 bacterium | reverse complement strand
CGTTGAAGATGATGCGCTTGTGCTTGCCGATGACGCCTTTCAAAACCGCATGCAACGCCTGCTCGAACGGCATCTTCGCTTTTAAATTCGCCTCGACGGCGCCGGTCAATTCATCGATCGCCGCCGCAACAATCGTGTTGAGCACCGTGTTCGGAAACGAGATCGACTGGCTGGCGCCGACGGCGCGAAATTCGAATTTGTTGCCGGTGAACGCAAACGGCGAGGTGCGATTTCTGTCGCCGGCATGACGCGGCAAATGCGGCAGCACCGGCGAGCCAAGGCCGAGCAGGTCTTTCGACTTGCTGCTCTCCGGCTTGCCCTTTTCGATCTGATTGAAAATATCGGTCAATTGCTCGCCGAGAAAAATCGAAATGATCGCCGGCGGCGCTTCGTTGGCGCCGAGACGATGGTCGTTCGCCGCCGAGGCCACGCTCGCGCGCAGCAAGTCCTGATAATCGTCCACCGCCTTGATCACCGCGGCGCAGAAAAAGAGAAATTGCATGTTGTCGTGCGGCGTCTCGCCCGGCTCCAGCAAATTCATGCCGGTGTCCGTCGCCATCGACCAGTTGTTGTGCTTGCCGCTGCCGTTGATGCCGGCAAACGGCTTTTCGTGCAACAGACAAACGAGACCGTATTTGCGCGCGGTGTTTTTCATGATCTGCATCATGATTTGTTGGTGATCCGCCGCGATATTGCTGTTCTCAAAAATCGGCGCGATTTCATATTGCCCGGGCGCGACTTCGTTATGGCGCGTTTTGACCGGTACGCCGAGCCGATAGGATTGATATTCCACGTCCGTCATGTACGCCAGCACGCGCTCCGGAATCGAGCCAAAGTAATGATCTTCCAGCTCCTGGCCGCGTGCCGGCTTCGCACCAAACAGCGTTCTGCCGGTCGTCACCAAATCCGGGCGGCGGTAGAAAAATTCTTCGTCGATCAGAAAATATTCCTGCTCTGAGCCGACGGTCGTATAGACTTTATGCACGTTCGCATGTAGCCCGTCGAACAGCGCCAGCGCCCGCAACGCCTGCTGGTTGAGCGCCTCCATCGAGCGCAATAGGGGAATTTTATGATCCAGCGCTTCGCCCGTCCACGAGGCAAAGGCGGTGGGAATCGACAAGGTGGCGCCGTGATGATTCTTTATTATGAACGCCGGCGAAGTCGGATCCCACGCTGTGTAGCCGCGCGCTTCGAACGTGGCGCGAATGCCGCCGCTCGGAAACGACGAGGCATCCGGCTCGCCCTGAATCAAATCCTTGCCGGAGAATTTGGCCACCGCGCCGCCGCCGACATTCGGCGTCACGAAGCTGTCGTGCTTCTCGGCGGTGAGGCCGGTGAGTGGCTGGAACCAGTGCGTGAAGTGCGTCGCGCCGTGCTCCACCGCCCATTCCTTCATAGCCAGCGCCACCACGTCGGCAAGTTTTGGATCGATTGGCTGCCCTTTGTCGATGGTAGCCAGCAGTGATTGAAAAACTTCTTTGGGAAGCTTTTCGCGCATCACTTCCATATTGAAAGTGTGTTCACCAAATATGGAGTTGATATCAGCGGTAAGCTGCTGCGGTGTGCCGCGCACCGACCAGCTTTTGGCCGCAGCGACCACATCATGACGACGCGAGGAATATTTGGACACGGTGGAATCCTCCTAAAAAATTTTGATTGAGTGCGTCAAATCCGGGTGCCATCATCCATCAACCACTCTCCAGGCGCAGCCGATTTGAACGGGTTTATTTTATGTAGTTTTAATTACGGCTTAAAACCGGTAAAGTAAAAATATATAACAAAAATTCTAATTTGCAAGAAAAAAAATTATTTTTGCACAAAAAACCTAAATTATTTATAAATCTCAGCAAATTTTCTATATAAAATATTCCAAATAGGAGCTAAAGCTTTAACTTATAACCAATTGTTAAATCCAAGATGTTGAGCTTCGTG
>JBOHQZ010001277.1:0-1934 GCA_050732275.1 bacterium | reverse complement strand
GCGCCGCTCAACATTCAACTTTCACCTGGCAGTGTGCTTGCAGGTTCACCGTTCAAATTGTCGGTGATGGCGGGCTCGCCAGCCGCGCCCGTCACCGAATTGTTTGGCCTCGGCTTCGAGCTGCGCTACACGCCCTCGCCTTATTTTCGTCCAATCGCACCCGTGCAAATTCAACCTGGCGCATTTTTGCAGCCGAATACTTATAATTTCATTCGCCATGAGCCGGACAATGCGGTTTTCTATCTGGCGATCAGCCGAAAGCGCGGCGCGCCGGGGCAATCCGGTGCCGGTGAAGTTTTGGCGTTGAATTTTGAAGTCACCGCTGAGGCGCCGCCGGGCACGCGCATTTGTTTTTCGTTGGCAAATATTGCGGCCAATGATTCGGCGGGAAATGTAATTGCTTTGCAAGCCGGGCCAGCGGCGTGTCTCAACGTGGATGACTTGCCCATCGTTGTGGTGCCGAATCCCTTCACGCCAAATGATGATGACTCCAACGATCGTGTCGAATTTAGGCGCGATGGCGGCATTCCGCCGGATTGGGTCATTCGCCTCATGGATCGCGCCGGCCGCACGGTTCGCCTTTTGACCGGCGGCGCCAATACGTGGGATGGCCTCGATGACCAAGGCCGTCAAATGGCCCCGGGCGCCTATCTCTACACCATCAGCAACCGCGGGCAACTGATGAAGCGTGGCCTCATCGCGTTGGTGCGATAGCGATTTTCTATGATCAGGCAAATCGAACGGCACAGGCAATACTTATATGGTTTTGAAAAAAACAACGGATGCGTTCTCATTCTATCAATCAACCTGTTTATGAATATGTTCGCGACAAACTCAACGCGAGTGGGAGAGCGCACTGAGAGAATATATGCCAATGCCATCCGTGCATGGCTCAGTTGGTTTAGTGCCGCGATGATTTTAACGCTCGTCGTGATGGCAAGGTCATGGGCCTTTGCTTCGCCTCTTCGTGTTGATGAAACGAGGGGCAGCGGCCGGAAAGTGGCAGCCGGTACGGCCGCGGTAATACGATTGAATTATGAGCAAATCGATGCCGCGTCTTTTCCCCGCATCGTTTCGTATGTGACCGTGCAGAACGACTCCGACGCCACCATCGGCGGTTTGACCAAAGACAATTATTTGGTGTTCGAGGATGGCACGCGGGAATTGCCCATCGAAGTGGTGGAAATTACTGATGATGCTGCTGGAGTTTCGGTGGTGCTTATCATTGACCGCAGCGGCAGCATGCAGGGACAGCCACTCACCGACGCCAAAAATGCGGCGAACCTCTTTGTGCAATTGATGACCAACAAAGATCAAGCGGCGCTGGTTAGTTTTTCCAATGGAGTCACGACTGACCAGGGTTTTACCAAAGACAAGGCTTTGCTGAACAAAGCTATCAACGCCTTGCAGTCAAATGGCGGCACGGCCATATACGATGCCGTCATTCATGCGGCCGGTCTTATTGCCCCGGTTCCGGGCCGGCGCGCGCTCATTCTCCTGACGGATGGCGCCGATAAAGATAGTCGCGCGACGTTCACCGAGGCGTTCAATCGAATCGCACCGTTGGATGTTCCCATTTATACCATCGGTCTCGGGCTGAACGTTGGCAGCATCGAGGAGAACAATCTTCGGCAATTGGCAGATTCCACTCATGGCCGCTACTATTACAGCCCGACCTCCAACGAACTCGCGGCGATTTATCGTGAAATTTCGGCATTATTGCATCATCGGTATCGGATTACTTACACGACGCATAATTGCGCCATGGATGGCACGGTGCGCAACGTTCGCATCGAAGTGCAGTATCGCGGCTTGACGAGCAGTGGCAGCCAAACATACCGCGCGCCGGAAAATATTGTCACGCTCGCGGTTTCGGCGGATAGCCTGCCGGTGCCGGGAGGAGCATTCGGGGTGAAAGTGGAAATCCCCACTCG
>JBOHQZ010001276.1:0-1938 GCA_050732275.1 bacterium | reverse complement strand
GAGCAAAGAATTTCTTCGCGCCGCTCTTTTCCTCTTTACGCAACAAGGCAGTATATTCAATCACAAATGAGGATTTCCCCTCGGCGTCGGGGGCGAGATGATAAACTTCGAAATAAACATAAACCGGTTTGTTACGGTCAAATCGCCGCGACGGATTGGGCGAGAGGCGTAAACCGTTTTTAACAAAGGACTCGTTTCCAGAAGCCGGCTCGATCGCAGAGGCCAGCACGATGCTGCTCATCGCCAATTCGGTCACCGAAAAATTTGGCAAACGGAAATCCTGCTTCCAACCTTCTAATTTTTGTGTTGCCGGTTGCCGCACAAAAAAGGCGACGTGATAAGAATCAGGCTTGACGAAGAAACGATATTGTCCGACGAAGTGTTGTTCTTTGCTAATGCCGGCAGTTTTTCCCCTTGGAATTCGGCCGTTTCGTCGCTGAATTTCTTTCCACTGCAAATCTTGCATTGTCATGCCGTGTTCATACAGAGCCGTCGTGTCGGGTATCTTCGCCAGTTCCTTGTTTGAAGGCAACGGCAAGCTGTAATAGACTTCGAGAGCCGTGTTGCCTTCCGGCGCTTTGAAAAAGGCGGTGTATGAAGCGAAATCGAGCGGTTTGACTTCTTTGCTCCAGGTGTGGCGGTCGGTGCGAAATCCCTCTTCAACGGCCTCGGCGCTTTTTCTGGCAAGCTCGTCTGTAAGCGACAGACTTTCCAGCCGATCGCCGCGAAGCAGACGAAAATATTTTGAATCCCATTGGACGCGATCTTCCAAAAACTGCGGATGAGGCAGAAACGGCGCCACCCGCCAATTATTCGCGCTGGCGTTCTCATCGACAACGAAATGAAAAACCATCTCGGCCCGATCTTTAGTTCGGCCATACAGCCAGGAATCATTCGTCGGAACGCCGGGGGAAACCGTAACCACCCGATCCTCCGGTTCGCCGTGGCGAATGTAGATCAACCCTCGATCGTTAAAGCGGTCGTTGAGATAATAAGTCGGCGGATATTTCAGATAGCCGAGCTTGTCGGGACTATTGAACCAGGAGTGGAAGCGATCATAAATGTAATGCTTCTCAGCATAAAACAAGCGCCGATAATGTTCTGCCAACCGAGTATTGCAATCGGCAGGCGGCGTGGGGTCGCGACTCATCCACTGGCGGCGAAAGAACGCGGTATATTCTTTGGGAGAAGTGAGCTGGCGAAACTCTTGCAGCTCATCTTCGGTCACGATATATTTGACATCTACGAAAACCAGCTCCGCATCAGTCTGGTTGCGAATACCGTCGACGGCCTGCCAAAAAAATGATTCGGCAGCTTGTGGTTGCTCGCGTTGGTAATTGAGCCGAGCCAATGAGAGATGGGCCGGCGTCGTACTAATTGCCGGCGCGGCTGCGAGCCACTCCCGGAGCTGGGCCGCGGCGCTGTCGAGTTTTCCGTTTCGCCGATAAGCTTCGCCAATAAAATAGCGTGCATGCTCGGAGCCGTAGGCTTGCAGCCATTTTACCACTTCTTTTTCTTTGCGGTTGTCGAGCAAATATTGATACAGGCGAAACAGGCCGCGTTGCGCGGCAACAAGCTCCGGCCTCAGGCGAACTTGATGATGGCCCAGTAGAATGGCTTCTTCGTATTTCTCGTCATAGCGCCGCAAGAGCGCATATTGAAAAATCGTATCGCGATACAAAGAATCTTGCGCCAGCACGCGCTCGAAATGTTTTTTGGAATTGTTCCAATCCAGGTCGCGCAAAACGAAGGCTTTGGATTTGCCGGTTTCGCGATAGCAGAGGGCGCGATGATACATGGCATCCAAATTTTGCGGCTCGTGATCGAGAATTTTCTCGTACCAATCGTTGGCGTCGCCCCAATCTTGTTTGGCGAGTGATACTTCACCGAGGCCGGACATGGCGGCGGTCAGATTGGCATCCTTTTGCAACGCTGACC
>JBOHQZ010001275.1:0-1945 GCA_050732275.1 bacterium | reverse complement strand
GCCATCTCGATCAGCTTGATCATCGGCGCATTGATCATCGTCGATCAATTGCAATTTCTGCGCACGAAAGATCTCGGGTTTACGCAAGATCAAGTCGTGATCGTGCCATTGAAAACCCGGCAGGTCACGGATAATTATGAAGCCTTCAAGAATGCGCTGCGCAGCCATCCCAACATCGTTAGCGTCACTGGAGGGAATAATTACCCCGGCAGCAGTCACATGACGTGGGATCATTGGGCCGAGGGCTATGGCGATGAGGAAGGAATTTCCATCGACGCCGGCTACGTCAACTTCGATTACTTTGAAACGCTGCAAATCCCCATCATTGCAGGCCGCGCGTTTTCCCCGGACTTTTCCACGGATTTGGAAAATGCGGTGATGATCAATGCCACCGCGGCGAAAATGCTCGGCTTCGCCGGCAGTGCGGTCGGCAAAAAAATGTTTACGTCCGGACCTTCCGATACCAGCCGCACCGGCCGCTTGATTGTCGGCGTATTTCAAGACTACAATGCCTGGTCGCTGCGCGAAACCATCAAACCGCTGATTCTTTATCCGCGTTACTCCACGGGCGGCACGAACAATCTGATCGCCAGAGTGAGCGCCGCGAATTTTTCGGCCACGCTGAATTTCATCGAGCAAAAATTTCATGAAGTGAATCCCAACGCGCCGTATGAATTTCGCTTTCTCGACGAAGTTCTCGCCGAGTATTATCGCTCCGAACAAAACCTTTCGGCGATCATCAGCGGCTTCACGGTTTTGGCCATCGTGATCGCCTGCTTGGGGCTGCTGGGTTTGATCTCTTTCACCGCCGAGCAAAAAACTAAAGAGATCGGCATCCGCAAAGTATTGGGCGCTTCGGTTCCTAATTTGGTGCTGCTCTTGTCCAAAGAGTTTGCGCTGCTGGTCATCGTTGCCAATCTCATCGCCTGGCCGCTGGCCGGATTTGCGATGAATCGCTGGCTGCAAGGCTTTGCGTATCGCATCGACCTCAATTGGTCGTTGTTCGCATTGGCCGGCGGCTCGGCACTGCTCATCGCCCTGCTCACCGTGAGCGCGCAAGCCGTCAAAGCCGCGCTGGCAAATCCGGTGAAGGCGCTGCGTTACGAGTGAAAAACAGTAATCAGTGATCAGTATTCAGTTCATGTTGTCATCAAGTTAGCAAGCAAAGGTTCCGTCCCGAAAGGGACAGCGTGAAAATAGCCCAGAGATTTTATCTCTGGTAAATTTGAAACAACAGCGTTTCCCAGTCCCGCAAGGGACGATTGAAAAGAAAGGTTTCAATTATCACGACCACCGTGTTCTCATTCGTCCCTTGCGGGACTGGTGTGGCAAAGATGGATGATGTTTCCCCGCAATGAATTGCGGGGCTATTGTCACCTGTCCCTTCGGGACAGGATTTTCGGCAAATCGTCCGTTTAACTTAATGACATGAAGTAAACAATTGGTCACTGAACACTGATTACTGAAAACTGATCACTGATTACTGGAATCAACTATGCTCAAAAACTACCTGAAAATCGCCCTGCGCAATTTGCGCCGGCACAAAGGTTACACCTTCATCAATATCGCCGGTCTCACTGTCGGGATGGCGTGTTGCGCGTTGATGCTTTTGTTCATTCGGCACGAGTTGAGTTATGATCGCTTCAATAAAAAGGCCGAGCGCATTTATCGCATGATCATGCACATGTCTCGCGAGGGAAACGTGCATACCGGCTCGGTGATGGCGGCGCCAATTGGGCCGGCGCTCGTGGAAGAATTTCCGGAGATTCGCCAGGCCGTGCGTTTGCAAATGCCTTATAACACCACACCGGTCAAATATCAAGACCGGCAATTTTACGAGAAAGAACTTTATTACGCCGACCCCAACATTTTTGCGGTGTTCGATTTTCCTCTGCAACAGGGCGATGCAGCCACGGCGCTGCAAAATCCCAAATCCGTCGTCTTG
>JBOHQZ010001274.1:0-1945 GCA_050732275.1 bacterium | reverse complement strand
GGTGTCAATGCCGGGCATGATTTGAATTTGCAGAACCTTGCCAAATTTTGTACGATTCCCGGCATACTCGAAGTGTCCATCGGCCACGCGCTCATCGCGGAGGCTTTGGAGATGGGGCTGTCTGCTACGGTAAAAGCGTATTTGAAGATATTGGCGCAAGCATGAAAGCAGTAAATTATTCTGTTACAAGTGAAATCTTTGCAAAAAAGAAAAGAAATCTGGCTTACGGAAATAGAACTCTCGCGGAAATGAATTCATGAAAATCTTTTCCGTGAGCGATCTTTTTGGTTGCGGCTCGGCCGCGGTGGGCCTTTTTTTGATGAAAGTCAGCAAGAAATTAAAAACCATAACCAACGGATGAAAACTGCCAAAGGATAAATCCATTTTTATAATCTGTTGGCCGCTTTTATCCGTTGGGCAATTTTTTGAATTACAGAGTTGCTCTAAAGGACAAATTATGTTTCTTTTTCGCCGCAAAAAAATCCCTCGCATCGCGCTTTTGCGTCTCGACGGCATTATCGAAGAAAGTGACGAAGATTCATTGCCGCGCCGCGTCTCCATGGCGTTGGAAGACGTCGAGCACATCAAAGCCAAAGCGTTGGTCATGCGGGTCAATTCGCCTGGCGGCACCGTCGGCGCCACGCAAGAAATTTACGATGCGATTTGGAAATTTCGCACGCAAACAAAAATGCCGATCATTGCCTCGATGGGCGACGTTGCTGCTTCCGGCGGCGTTTATGTGTCGATGGCCGCCGAGCGCATTTTGGCCAATGCCGGCACCGTCACCGGCTCGATCGGCGTCATCATTCGCTCGCGCAATCTCAGCCAGCTTTTCAGCAAAGTCGGCGTGACCGCGGAAGTGGTGAAATCCGGCGAGTTCAAAGACACGCCAGCGCCGTATCGCGGCATGACCGATTCCGAGCGCGGTATGTTGCAGGACATGATCAACGACACCTACGAGCAATTCGTCGGCGCCATCATGCGCGGCCGCAATCTTGCCCCGGAGAAAGTCCGCCAATTTGCCGACGGCCGGGTGATGACCGGCCGGCAAGCCCTCCTCTGCGGCCTCGTCGACGAGCTTGGCGGTTTTGACCGCGCCATCGAAGTCGCCAAGCAAATGGCGCACATTACGGTTGAGCCGGATATTATCGAAGTCGGCCGCGTCAAGCCGAAACTCTGGGAACGCGTCACCCGGCGGTTCATCGGCGGCTTCGGCATCCATTCTGAGTTCAGCACGCGCTGGGATGGGATTCCGCTTTATTTGATGCCGAGGTTTTGAGATGGCCGATGAATTTAGTCGATGGAAAAACGTGCTTCGATTTATTTGCGAGCACTATTTATAGTGAGGTAATTGAATGATTCGCCATGTTAAAATTGAAAACTACAAGTCGCTCAAGTCGGCAGAGGTTCCTTTGAAGGATTTGACGGTCATCTTTGGGCCGAATGCTGCCGGCAAAAGCAATTTGTTTGACGCGCTGAATCTTGTCGCTAGATTGGTAACCCGCAAGAATCTCAAAGAAGCTTTTGAAGGCCATCGCGGCTTACCATTGGAATCGGTTCACTACGATAAAGGCTCAACCACGGACTTACAAAAAGAGCAAACCCATCAAATTTCATTTGAAATTGATGTAGAGCTGAGTGATGCAGTTATTCAGGAGACGGAACAGCGGATCCGCGATCTACGAAAAGGGATTGAAGAACAAAACGGCGCTAATCAAGATAAAAGCCGAATCACACACCGTTTGCTCCGCTACAGCTTAGAATTGGAGATTCATTCGATTTCAGGGGTGATGCGGGTGATGAACGAGCGCCTTGCTGCTTTGAAAAAGCGCGGTGATGAAGAAAAGGTTCGCAACCCATTTATCGAAAAAAAGGGAAATAAGCTGAGCTTGCGTATGGAGGGTCAAGCTCATCCGATAATGCACGAAATGAGATTAGATTACAC
>JBOHQZ010001273.1:0-1949 GCA_050732275.1 bacterium | reverse complement strand
ATCACCCGAGTGGAATCATTCCGCCGGCGTATCGTGGCAAGATGTACGAACGGGCCGATTTAGACGGCATTGAGGTGATTCGAGTTTGGGTAAAAACCTCGCCAACCAAAACTTTCCGCCATCGCATGGCGTTTTATCTCAGTTACATGATGATGGCGATTCTAGCCGGACTTTTTTTGTTGCGCGGCAAGTATGATGCAATTTACGCAACCTCTCCGCCATTATTCGTCGGCGCTGCGGGATTGGCTTTAAGCTATCTCAAGCGGATTCCTTTTGTCTTCGAAGTGCGCGATCTGTGGCCGGAGTCAGCCGTGGCCATGGGCGAATTGCAAAATCATCGAGCGGTGGCATGGGCCACGCGTTTGGAAGAGGCCTGCTATCGGCGCGCCCGAAGAATCGTCGTGGCGACGGACGGCATTCGGCGACGGCTCGTCGCGCGCGGTATCGCGACTGACAAATTGGCCATTATACCGAACGGCGCCAATATCCAAATTTTTCAGCCTCAGCCCGAACTTGGTAAACAAAGACGCGCCGAGCTCGGCTTGGATGGCAAATTCGTCGTGCTCTATGCCGGCATTCTGGGCGTGGCTCAAGGAATGGAAATACTCGTCGATGCAGCGCATCGGCTTGCAAACTATCCTGATATTCATTTCCTTTTTATTGGCGAAGGGCCGAAAAAAGCTGAGACGGTAACATTAAAAGAGCAGTTACAATTGGATAATCTCACGCTGCTCGGCGAGAAGCCGCAGAAAGAGATGGCGGGTTATTTCTCCGCCGCCGATGTGGCGCTCGTGCCGTTGCGCAAGCTCGATCTCTTTCAAGGCGCGTTGCCCTCGAAAATGTTTGAAGCGTGGGCTTGCGCATGTCCGATAGTTTTGAGTGTGAGTGGCGAAGCGCAAACCGTTCTGGCACAAGCCCAGGCCGGAATTTACGTCGAACCGGAAAACAGCGCGAGCATCACCGCCGCCATTCTCGATCTAAAAAGTGTGCCAGCGGCACGGCGCGAATTCGGCAGAAACGGCCGCCGTTTCGTCGCGGAAAATTATTCTCGTGAAAAAGCCGCCCAACAACTGGAGCAGCTTTTGCACGGGTTGGCAAAGTCGGAGCGCCCTACCCATGTTTAATTTCGTTTACGCGTATTTATTTTTGTTCGCTCTCACGCTTTCACTTATTTTTGTGCCATGGATCCGGCGTCTGGCTTTCAGTTTGAACATGATCGACCATCCCGACCCGTCGGGGCGCAAGGCGCATGCGCTGCCAACGCCGTTGCTCGGCGGGGCAGGCATTTATGCCGCACTCATTTTAGCCTTGTCCGCCCAACTGATCGGCTTTTTTCTTTTTAAAAACACGGCTTTTTTCAAAACGCATTTTTTCTTTCTCGTCGAACTTGAAGAACTGTTGCTGCGCGTATTGCCGAAGCTGTTTGCCATTCTTGCCGGCGCTACGATGATGCTGATTCTCGGCTTCGTCGACGACCGCCGCGGCGCCGGTTTCTCTTATAAAATTAAATTTGCCGCGCAGATTCTTGCCGCCGGTCTGCTGCCCGTCTTCGGCATCAGCACCAGTTTCATGCCTTCGCCGCTCTTGAACGCGCTCGTCACCATCGCCTGGGTGGTCGGCATCACCAACGCTTTTAATTTGCTCGACAATATGGACGGGCTTTCCGGCGGCATCGCGATCATTGCTGCGGTAATTTTTTTGGTGCTTACAGCGGCGCAGGCACAGATTTTTTCGGCCATGATTTTTGCGTTGCTGGCTGGCGCGATCTTGGGATTTCTGCTCCACAATTTTTATCCTGCGAAAATTTTTATGGGCGACACCGGCAGCTTGTTTTTGGGTTATCTGCTCGCCTCTCTCTCTATCACCAGCAGTTACGTCGTGCCCACCAGCGTCAATCTGTTGCCCGTGCTCACGCCGTTGTTGATTCTCAGCCTGCCGATTTTTGACAC
>JBOHQZ010001272.1:0-1949 GCA_050732275.1 bacterium | reverse complement strand
CAAGCGTCAGGAGCAGGCGATTCGCGAATTCATGATTAAAAAGGGCATTCTCGATGTGCCGGACTGGATGGGACATTACGGCAATCTGAAGATGCCGGATTATATCGAAGCGTTGTCGCACATGGGCGTGGTGGATGATCTCACTGGCCCCTCGCGGCTGGGCGAGAACGGCGTGAGCTACATTCCCGAGCCGGCGCCGAGCTTGCCGTTCTTTTGGCTGGCGTGCGCGCAGGATCCGCGGCCGATCATCGTCCACGAAGGCACGCCCGGACATTATTTTCAGCTCAGCCTTTCCTGGGCGCATCCGGATTTCATTCGCCGCCATTACATCGATTCCGGCCCCAGCGAAGGTCTGGGTTTTTACGCTGAGGAGATGATGTTGCAACACGGCTTGTTCGATGAGGCGCCGCACACGCGCGAGATCATTTATCGCTTCATGAGACTGCGCGCGCTGCGAGTCGAGGTCGACATCAAACTGGCGACCGGCGAATTTTCAATCCAGGATGCCGGGCGCTACCTCGCGGAGACGGTGCCAATGGATCAAGAGACGGCAGAGCAGGAAGCGGCGTTCTTTGCCTCAAATCCCGGGCAAGCAATCTCCTATCAAATCGGCAAGATTCAGATCGTGCGATTTCTGACTGAAGCGAAGATAAAATTGGGGCCGGCATTCAGTCTGCGCACGTTTCACAATTTCATCTGGCAAAACGGCAACGTGCCGATCGCGCTGCAGCAGTGGGAATATTTGGGGAAAAGCCATGCGGTGAGGAATTTTTTTTGAAAAAGGCTGCACAAATGAAGTTTGACGCCAAAATCGACACACTCAAAAACTTGACTTTTCCGAAATATTTCGGTATCTTTTGTCTCTTATCTTAATGACCAGACATCGTATTGACTTTGAGAATACATTTTGAAAAAACCCCTCGCGATTATCTATCTTGTTGACGGCGCCCGACCCGACGTGATGCGAGAGTTGCTTGACTCCGGCGATCTGCCGAACATCCGCCAAGAGATCGTCGCCGCCGGCACGTTTCGCACGGCTTCTTCCTGTTTTCCTTCTACTACCGGCCCGGCTTACTTGCCTTTCCTGACCGGATGCTTTCCGGGCACGATCAATATACCCGGCATTCGCTGGCTGGACAAGGCGGAATTTCACGCCAAACGCTGGGGCAAAAATCGTTTGCGCAGCTACATGTCCTTCGAAGCCACGTGGTTCAACGACGATCTGTCAAAAGATCATCCGACCCTGCACGAGATTTTTCAACGCCCGTTCAATATCTTTTCGATGATCACGCGCGGCCTGCCGAAGGGACACAATCTCGGCGCCTCGGCGAAACTACCTTTGTATCTGCGCGCGCATCTCAACCACCGTTGGGAGCCGGTTGACCGCGCTTCGCACCAGCACCTCATACGCGCGCTCGACCAGAATCCCGATTTCATCTTTGCGGTTTTCCCCGGCGTCGATGCCAATTCGCATTTGCACCATCCTCACCACGAAAAAACTCTCGCGGCGTACCGCTACGTTGATTTCAGCATTGGGGAGGTGGTGGCGAAGCTCAAACGCCAGGGTCGCTGGGAGGAAACATTGTTGATCATCACTTCCGATCACGGCTTGACGGCAACGCATAACCACCTCGATCTCGCGCTGTTTCTGCAAGCGCACGGTCTCGAGACGCTATATTATCCCATTATCTGGAAGCGGCATCCGCAAGCTTCGGTGATGATCTCCGGCAATGCCGCCGGGCACGTTTATCTTCACAATGGCAAAAACGGTGCGCCGCTGCTGGGCGATGAAGTCAAAACGGCGCTCGGTGCGGCTTGGGAGGAATTATTGGCGCGGGAGGAAGTTGATTTTGTCGCTTGGCGCGGCGGCAAAGAAACCTACGAAGTTGCTTCGGCGCGAGGCCAGGCCTCGATCATTCGCCGTCCGCAAGGCTTCTGTTACGATCCGC
>JBOHQZ010001271.1:0-1949 GCA_050732275.1 bacterium | reverse complement strand
CCCAAACGATGGGTATGTTCCGCACGGCTTTTCCGGATTTGCAAGTCACCGTCGAGGATATCATCGCGAAGGGCGATAAAGTATGGGTCTACACCACGATGCGCGGCACCAACAAAGGCGAGTTCATGGGTATGCCCGCGACCGGCAAAAAAATCGAAGTCAAAGGCATCGATATCGTGCGCTTTGTCAATGGCAAGGCCGTCGAGCATTGGGGTGTGAGTGACGATTTGACGATGATGCAACAGCTCGGCATGATTCCGATGCCCGGGCAAGAGATGAAGAAATAATCGTGAATAAACAGGGCCTTCGTTGTATGGCCTCAATGATAACGAAAGCCCTGTTTGATCTGTTCGACTGAATTTGAAGCATGCTTGGTTCAAGATATCAATAAGGAACTTGCCGATGGCACGCTTTGATCGACTTCGTGAAATCCAACAGCTTGACCCGGTGCGGGATCATGTGAGGATTCAGCATCTCTCGACTGGTTACGAGTTTCCATGGGACACCGTACGCGCTTTGGAGATTGCGCTTTATCGCACGTACTGCGTCCCGAGCATTTCGGCTTTGCTCGATCGCACCGGCGAGTTTCGCCATCGCACGCAGCAACGTTACGACGACACTTCGCTCACTGTGGCTGAGATGTGTAAATCGGGTTATGAAAGCGGAAGCGGCCGTGAAGCCTTGGAGCGCATGAATTGGATTCACGGCCATTTTAAAATCTCCAATGAAGATTATCTGTACGTGCTCTCGACTTTCATTTATGAGCCGATTCGCTGGATCGATAAATTCGGCTGGCGCAAGCTGTGCGAGCAGGAAAAATTGGGCGCGTATTATTTCTGGCGCGAGGTCGGCAAACGCATGGGTATCAAAGACATTCCGCCGACTTATGAAAAGTTCGAGCAATACAATTTGAATTACGAGCGTGACAAGTTTCGTTATGCCGATACCAACAAGCGTGTGGGATCAGCCACGCGCGATTTATTCGCCTCGTGGTTTCCGCGCTTATTTTCGCCTCTCGTGCGGCATGGCATCTACGCCATGCTCGACGAGCGCATGCTGGAGGCGTTTGGATTTCCGCGGCCATTGCCGTTCTTGCCTTCGCTCGCGCGTTTTGCGCTGAAGATGCGCGGCAAATTCGTTCGGCTGCTTCCGCCGCGAAACAAGCCGCATTTCTTCACTGATATTCCCAACCGGACTTATCCGCATGGCTACGAGATTGCCAAACTCGGCCCGCCGCGCTTGCGAAAAACCGAAGCCGTGTGAGTTGGGTGTTTGTCGATCCGGCATCATGCCGGCCTTTTGAAAAAGCGTTTTGGAAAGTTTGGCCAATAAAATAAATCTACCCTGTCACCGGGATCGAAGTTTTTTGACAGGGTCTTTTGATATTGAAAGAATACAAGGAGAACGTCATGAACACGAATTTAAATACCGTCCGCGCCATTTACGAAGCTTTCGGCCGCGGTGATATTCCAGCGATTCTCGCGAAATTGGATGAGAATGTCGAGTGGGAATACGGCGCCGCGCCGCACGAGGTGCCGTGGCTGCAGCCACGCCGGGGCCGCAATGGGGCCGGCGAGTTCTTCGCCAGCTTGGCCGCGGTCGAGTTTCACAGCTTTGTGCCGAAAGCGATTTTTGAAGGTGATAACGTCGTCGTCGCGTTGATCGATCTTTCGGTTACGGTAAAAAAGACCGGCAAGAAAATCACGGAAGAAGACGAGACGCATGTTTGGCGCTTCAACAATGCCGGCAAGGTGGTGCGCTTCCGTCATTGTGCCGATACAAATCAGCACGTGCAGGCTTTCCGGGGATGAAAGGTGATGCAAGTTCAACCCTGGCTTATCCGGCAGGGTTGAACTCAACCAACCTGGTAAACCAAATCGCAACAGCGCCGATTGGTCACTTAACGGAGGCAAACATGAAAATGAGAACATTCTCAATATCCGCGATGG
>JBOHQZ010001270.1:0-1952 GCA_050732275.1 bacterium | reverse complement strand
ACCATCTGCGGACCGGCATCAACACGATAATATTGCGCCACCTGCACCGCGGTGGGATCGCCATTCGAGGGATCGACAAAAATCTTGAAAATCGGGTGGCCAAAATCAACTTCGGTCAACGCCAAACCGGAGGCTGTTGACGCAGCGTCACCACGCGTGCGGTCGCCGGGCCGGACGGGTGCGGTAATTTTACCGGGCAATGCCTCAGCCAAAAAACGGTTGTACATGTCGCTCTGCAGTGTTGCGCCGAGCGTCAAAATCAAGCCCCCTCCCTGTTCCACATATTGCCGCAGTGCCTCCGCCGCGCTGCGATTGAAACCGGCAACGCCGGCAACAAAAATCACGTCAAAATCTTCGAGCCGATACTGTGCCAACGTGTTCGGGTTGGCTTCGTAAGCCTGATAGAGCGAGCCGGGTAGGCGCAGCGCCTCGTTGACGAAATATGCCGCTTCGGCATTGCCGCTGAGCAAGAGCAAGCGGCGTTTCTTTTCAGACTGGGCGACAAGGTGAAAACGATTGTCTGCCGGCAGATCGTCAGCCGGCGCTTTCACCTCGAAATAAACCGCCAGGTCGCGCGAAGACGAGCGCGCGCGCAACGAACCGGGCGCAGGAAACTGCACCACCTGCTCGGCTCTCGCGGCGAGAGAGAGAGTTTGCGTTGCAACCAACGAAGCTGAGGCGGAGGACGAAGCGGCGCCAGCCAATAACCGCACTTCAACCTGTTGATCTTTTTCTGAAAAATTGCGCACCCGGCAGGCATAAATAACGCCGTCGCTTTGGCGCGATGCCGGCGCGAAACGATCACGATGTCTCGTCGTCACAGAGGATTGAGGTGCGGCATTGCCGTTCAACTCTCCTGCCGGCGACTCCAAAATTTCGCCGTCGAGCAACGCCACGTTTTGCCAGGACGGCTCCACGGCGACTGGAAAGTATTCGGCATTGCTGTTGAGAACGAGCGTCCCGGCCGGTAAATTGCTCGCTTGCAAATCAGAGATCAGATGAATCGCCCGGCGTTGCAAAGTCGCCCGGCTCAACAATTGATCGGCAAACAACAAGGCTTCACGCAGATTGCCGGCGGTTTGTCTGGGCGCGAGCACTGCCAGCGCGGCCTCGGCTTTGGCCGGTTCGGCGTTTTCAGCCAACAACTCGACGGTCATGGCTGCGGCGATAAGCCAAACCCGATCGCGCGACGAAGCCTGCCGAATGGTTTCACGCGCGGCCTCGGTCGCTAATGAAAAATGGCCGGCCGCCGCCATGCTCGCGGAAACATCGACGACGACGGCAATGGCGCGCGGCTCGCCGCCGAGCAATGCCGGCGCCTTGTCGCCGGCAAAAAATGGCCGGGCGAAAGCGAGGCCGAGCAACAGCAACGCGAGAATGCGCAGGAGCAAAAGCAAAATGTGCTTCAGCTTCTGATAGCGCAGCAAGTGCAGCGGCGTCACGTCAAGAAAGCGCAGGGCGGCAAAATGCACGATCTGCGGTTTGTTGCGCCGAATCAAATGAATGATGATTGGCAACAGCGCCGCACCGGCGCCCAGCCATAGATAAGGTGATGTTAAAAAACCGAACATGAGAGCAGCAGTTGCAGTGGCAGTAGCAGAGGCAGTAGCACGCATAGATTGACTGCTGCTACTGCTGCTGCAACTGCCACTTTTTTGATTACATCTTCCCGCTGCGCGCGGCGAGATATGCTTGCAGCGCGAAATCCAACGGCTGATTGGTCGTCAGCATCGTGTAATCGACGCGATTGACGCCGCAAGCCCGGCGCAGTGCGGCGAGGTGATTTTGCAGATTTTGCATGTATCGTTCGCGCATGGCCTGCGGCAGCGCCATGACCGGCGCCTCACCTTCCAGACCGATAAAGCGCGTCATTTGAGAGAAATTAAAATTCAGCTCGAACTCATCCATAATCTGGAAAACGATCACGTCGTGGCCGCGAAAGCGCAGGTGCT
>JBOHQZ010001269.1:0-1954 GCA_050732275.1 bacterium | reverse complement strand
GTGTAACCACCTTCTCCAACACCGGTCTGGGCACGAATGCGCGATATCACTATCAGGTGCGTACTTTTAACGCCGCCGGCAGTTCGGCTTATTCGAACGAGGCCGACACGTTGACTTTTATGAACGCTCCGGCTAATTTGATGGCAACGGCCGTGGGCAACAGCCAAATCAATCTCACCTGGGCTGAATCAGTTGCGAATGAGACTGGCTTCGAGGTGCAGCGCAAGACCGGCGCCGGCGGAACTTATGCAGCGATCGACACGGCGGCGAAAAATGCGACGAGCTATACGGATTTGGGCCTGAGCGCGGACACCACATATTCCTATCGGGTGCGTGCAGTCAACGCGACTAACGTTTCGGGTTATACGAATGAAGCGTGCGCCACGCCATCGGACAGCACACCGACTTTGCCGGCCGCGCCGAGTGATTTAACGGTTGCGGCGGTGAGCAAGAGCCAGATCAATCTGGCGTGGGCCGATAGCTCGGATAACGAAGACGGCTTTAAGATCGAACGCAAAACCGGCGCCGGCGGGCCGTATGCGGAAATTGCCATTGTCGGTGCGGACGTGACCACTTTTTGCAGTAACGGCTTGGGCACGAATTCGGCATATTATTATCGGGTGCGTGCTTTCAATGCCGCCGGTCAGTCGGCTTACTCGAACGAGGCCGACACGTTGACGTTTATGAATGCTCCGGCCAATTTGATGGCAACGGCCGTGGGCAGCAGTCAAATCAATCTCGCCTGGACGGAATCGGTTGCCAATGAGACCGGCTTCGAAATCGAGCGGAAGATTGGCGCCGGCGGGAGTTATGCAACAATTACGACGGTCGCGAAAAATGCGACGAGTTTTTCGGATTTGGGCCTAAGTGCGGCCACCGAGTATTTTTATCGTGTCCGTGCGGTTAGCGCGACTAATGTTTCGGGCTATACGAATGAAGCGAGTGACACGACAGCGGTCAGCGCACCGGCTTTGCCGGCAGCGCCGGGCAATTTAACGGTTGCGGCCGTGAGCACGAACCAGATCAACCTGACGTGGGCCGACAACTCGAATAACGAAAATGGATTTAAGATCGAGCGTAAAACCGGCGCCGGCGGAACGTATGCGGTGATTGCCACAACTGGTGCCGGAGCATCGACTTTTTCCAACACCGGTTTAGGCATAAATACGCTGTATTATTTTCGGGTGCGTGCTTTCAATGCTATCGGCAATTCGGCTTATTCGAACGAGGCCGACACGTTGACCTTTATGAACGCTCCGGCCAATTTGGTGGTAGCGGCCGTGAACAGCAGCCAAATCAATCTCACCTGGACGGAAGCCGTTTTCAATGAAACCGGCTTCGAGGTGCAGCGCAAGACTGGGGCCGGCGGTGCTTATGCTCCGATCGCCACGGCGGCAAAAAATGCGACGAGCTATGCGGATTTAGGCCTGAGCGCGGGCACCGAGTATTTCTATCGCGTGCGTGCGGTCAGTGCGGCCAACGTTTCGGGCTATACGAACGAAGCGAGCGCTACGCCGCCAACCGTCGCGCCGATTACGCCGGCGCCGCCGGACAGCCTGATGGCAACGGCAGCAAGCACTACCCAAATCAATCTCGCCTGGAAAGACAACTCGAATAACGAAGACGGCTTCAAGATCGAGCGCAAAACCGGCGTCGCCGGAACGTATGCGGAGATTGCCAGTGTTGGCGCGGGTGTGACCACATTCTCCAGCACCGGCCTTGGCGTGGGCACCCGCTATTTTTATCGCGTGCGCGCTTTCAATGCCAACGGCAACTCGGCCTATTCCGGTGAAGTTGGCATGTTCACTTTGATGAATGGCCCGACCAATTTGGCCGCGACGGCCATCAGCACCAGCCAAATCAATCTGGCCTGGACGGAAACCGTTTCCAGCGAAACCGGTTTCGAGGTGCAGCGCAAGACCGGCGCCGGTGGAATGTATGCAACGATTACGAC
>JBOHQZ010001268.1:0-1955 GCA_050732275.1 bacterium | reverse complement strand
ACGATTCGGTCTCCTTCAACTGGGGCCAAGCCAGCGATGATGAAACCGCCTCGCCGGGACTGACTTACAATCTTCGCATCGGGCTCACGCCAGGAGGTGGTGAAATCGTGCCGTCCATGTCCGACGCGGGCACGGGCTACCGAAGAGTTCCCAAGTCTGGAAATATGGGCCATGCGCAGCAATGGAAGATCACGAGCTTGCCGGAAGGAAAGTATTATTGGAGCGTGCAAGCGGTCGATCCGGCTTTTGGAGGCTCGGCCTTTGCGCCTGAAGATAGTTTTGCCATTCAGGCGGGATCGGCCATCATCGATCCGCTTGCATTCGATTTTGGCGAGGTGAATATCGGCGCGACACGCGATACGGTTCTTGCTCTTGTCAGCCGTCGCGCTACTAGTTTGACGATCTTTGACATCGAGATTGCCGGCGCGGATTCCCTGAATTTTTCTTTTATTGGCGACACCAGCTTCGTTTTGAATGGCGGCGAGCAACGCGCTCTGCCGGTACGTTTTCAGCCGCGAGCGCCGGGCAACAAAAGCGCAAGGTTGATCATCTACCACGATGGTTTGGAAGGCTACAGTTTCGCCACCCTTGCTGGAAACGGCGTCGATTTGGAACCACCCGTAATTGCCGCGATCAACGCACCTTCAGTCATTCCATTCAGAACGCGCCTTACCGTTTCCGCGCAAATTTATGACAACAACGCCGTACAACAAGTTCGACTGCTGTATCGCCAAGGCGGCCAGACTTCGTTTGAATCCATCGGCATGGGTCTCGACGCTTCCTCGAGCTACGTCAACACGCTTACCGATACGATCACCGGCATCCGCGGCGTTGAATTTGACATCGAAGCAACGGATGGCATAAACACTCCCACGCGGGCAGGGTGGCGCCCCGTGCAAGTGTCACTGCCCGACAAATTTTTGAGCCAATCTCACGCCGGCGGTTTGTCTCAAGATGCCTACCGCTTGATTTCCATTCCGCTCGACAACAATGATCCTCTCGTAGCATCAACTCTGCTCGATGATTTGGGGCCGGCGGATACCACGTTGTGGCGTTTGTGGGACATCGACCCGCAGCGCGCCCATTCGCTTTTTCCGTATCGTGAATATCCAACCGTTGACAATATGGCGCCGGGCAAAGCAAAATTTCTCATCACGAGTGAGGATAAAGATCTGACCAGCGGTTCTGGTGAAACGGTGAGAACCGTTCTACCCTTCGAGATACGTCTGCACGCGGGATGGAACATGATCGCCAGCCCGTTTAACTTTGCTATTCCCATTGCCAACGTTTATCCGGAGACGCTGCGAGCGCAGCTCCACACTTATAATGGCGCTTGGGTAGCTTCACCGGATTTGCTGAAACCTTGGGAAGGCTATTTGATCAAAGCTCTGCAACCGGTGACTTTGAGCATTTTGCCGTCGGAAGGCATAGTGAGCTTGCCCTCGCCAATCTCCAAATCAGCTATTGCTTTTGATTGGTCGATTCGCCTCACAGCCGCATGCGAGCGTGCCCGCGATTTCGGCAATACGGTTGGAATTGTGAAAGATGCCACTATTGAATGGGATCGCTACGAGCGCTTTGAGCCGCCGCCCATTGGCGAATATGTCATGCTCGCTTTCCCGCATCATGAGTGGCGGCGCCATGCCGATATTTATACGACCGACTTTCGCCCGCCTGCCGCTGATGGTCATGTGTGGGATTTCACCGTGGACACCAACATCTCCGGTAAATCCGTTGCCCTGCATTTCGATAACCTCACTTCCGTGCCGGCGGACTTTGAGGTACGGCTTGTCGATATCAGTCTCAAACTCACGCAGGATTTGCGCCGCGAGGCGCAATACGTGTTTCTTGCAAAACGTGGTGGAGGAAAAAAGAATTTTCAGCTTTTGGTTGGCAAGACGGATTTTATTGCGGCGCACAACGCCGACCTCGTCGCAGTGCCGGCGACTTATGAG
>JBOHQZ010001267.1:0-1956 GCA_050732275.1 bacterium | reverse complement strand
CCCTCTTTCCCCCGCCGAAATATAATACCGTCGTCGATGAAGACAACGGCATTCGCAAAAACCAAACGCTTGAAGCGCTCGCGAAGTTGCGGCCGTATTTTGACCGCCATTTTGGCACCATCACGCCTGGTAATTCGAGCCAAATCACCGATGGCGCCGCGGCCGTGCTGATGATGTCCGCAGAAAAAGCCAAAGCCCTCGGCTACGAACCGCTTGGCTACGTGCGGAGTTATGCGTTCGCGGGTTTGGATCCGGCGCGCATGGGGCTCGGGCCCTCACTCGCCACGCCAAAAGCGTTGAAACTGGCCGGCATTTCATTCAAAGATATTCAGCTCATTGAAATGAACGAAGCGTTTGCGGCGCAGGTGATTGCGAACGAAATGGTTTTCTGCGACGCCAAGCTCTCGCAAAAATGGCTCGCTCGTGAAGAGCCGCTGGGCGAGATCAATCGCGACATTTTGAATGTCAATGGCGGAGCGATCGCGCTCGGCCATCCCGTCGGTTCATCCGGCACGCGACTCGTTCTCACGCTGCTCAAAGAGATGAAGCGCCGCGATTTGAATTTAGGTTTAGCCACGTTGTGTGTCGGCGGCGGTCAAGGCGCCGCGATGATCGTTGAGAGATAGCCCAGACTGCTGGCTGCGCCCGTAGGGTCTGGATCCAAATTTGGCTTAACAGAGAGGAGCTCCTGTCATGGAATCGACACTATTAAAAGAGCCGATGACGGCGGAAGTTTTGCCAACTCAACAGCAAAACCAAGTCACCGTCGTGCCTATTGAAGCCATGCAAGAAGTCGAACATCTGACCGAAGAAGTCGTGAAAGTTGAGGATGAAATGGAAGAAATTCGCTCGCAACATGAGCACGAGCCTGGCCCGGCATTTCGCCTGGAAGTTGAAGGCAATGTCGGCATGCTGATTTTAGATGTGCCCAACGAAAAAGTCAATATCCTCTCGACGCCGGTCATGCACGAGCTTGACCGTTGCCTCGACGAGATCAAGGGCCGCGCGGATTTAAAAGCGGTGGTTTTTCTCAGCGGCAAAGAAGGCAATTTCATTGCCGGCGCCAAGATCGAGGAAATCGAGAACATTACCGACCCGAAAGATGGCGCTGAAAAAGCCAGCCTCGGGCAGGCCGTATTCGGCAAAATTGCAGCGTTGCCGTTTCCAGTAATCGCGGTGATCAATGGCGCCTGTGTCGGCGGCGGCCTCGAGCTGGCGCTGGCCTGCCATTTTCGTTTGGCGCATGATTCGGAGAAGACGCGCCTTGGCCTGCCGGAAGTTCGGCTGGGCATCATTCCCGGCTTCGGCGGCACCCAACGCTTGCCGCGGCTCATCGGCATTCAGCGCGCGCTGGATTTCATTCTCACCGGCAAGCTGGTCGATGCCGGACGTGCGTACAAAGCCGGTGTGGTGGACCGCGTCATCCCCAAAGAATTTTCGCACCGGCGGCTACGCGCCATTGGATTGAGCTTTGCGCAGGAGATTCAAAATCCGGAAGCACGGCGGAAAATCGAAGCACGGCGCAACCGCGTCAACCCGCAAACTTTATTGCTCGAAAAAAATTGGCTGGGACGCAAAGTGCTGTTCGATCAAGCGCGCCGCCGCACGCTTGCCGAAACCAAAGGCCATTATCCCGCGCCAGAGCTGGCACTCGAAGCCGTCGAAAAGGGCTTTTCCAAAGAATTAGCGCAAGGCTTGAAGATTGAAGCCAATCTGCTCGGCAAAGCCATCGTCACCAACGTTTCCAAAAATCTCGTCAAAGTATTTTATCTCACCGAGATCGTCAGGAAAGATCCCGGCGTGGAAGATTATGCCGGCCCGATTCAAGAATTTCGCAAAATCGGCGTACTGGGTGCCGGCATCATGGGCGGTGGCATCGCGCAACTGATGGCGCACAACAATCTGCCGGCGCGCATGAAGGACGTCAATCTCGCCGCCGTCGCCAAAGGCATGGAA
>JBOHQZ010001266.1:0-1957 GCA_050732275.1 bacterium | reverse complement strand
AAATCCAATCCATCCAATTTCCGCAGTTGGGTTGGTTGGGCCATCAAAGCGGACACCGGTTGCAGAATACAGCGCCACACCAGCACGTTGCGCGATCAAATGCGTTGCTAGATCGTAGGGATGCGCGCAGAGCACGGTGGCTTCGTTTTGCCGGCGCCAGCGCAAATTCAACAACGGTCGTATATCAACAACCAGCCGCAATTGGCCGGTCATCAAACCATAAAGCTGCCCGCCGGTGGAAAGGTGCTGGTCTGAAAAAATTGCGCCAGCATGTGCGGCCAACTCTTCTGCCGGCAAATTCGCGCCGGCTTGCGCATACAAAAACTCCTCTTCAAGTTTCGCCAGCAACGCCTTGCCGCGTGGAAAAAGATTGACAAAAGAAACAAAACCGTGCCGCAAGTCGGTGGCTGGCTCAGCCGGCAAGAGCAATGGCATTTCTTCTCCAGTGAGCAAATTTGTGCGTGTGCTGAATACGGCAGAGGCAGGGCTTGTCCACAACGTATCAGCAAAAACCTGCTTGAGGGGCGGCAGCTCGGTTTGCAAGGAGAAAAAAATATCGCTGAGTCGGGTGGCGTCGCCCTTTTCGGGCGCAATGCCGGTCAAAATCCAACCGCTTGACTTTTGGTGCATCAACAGGCGCGTGCCGTCGATGGGATCGAGCAAAACGCGAAATTGCGGCGCACCGTGGCCGAACGGCAGCGCCTCGCCCTGCTCAAACTCACCGACGAGCAGAAAGGCCGGCGCCTCGTGCTGATGTTCGTCGAAAAATTGCAGCAAAGCAGTTTCGGCGACGACATCAATGCCGTATATCGTATCCATTGTGGCCTGCGCCGCCACGTTCGCCATTTCACTGCGGCGACGTTCAGCGAGCGCCACTCGCACGGCCGCGCGCGCATGCTGATGAGCCCCCCAAAGCAAGTGCGCCAACGGCTCGGCTGGGTGATTTTTTTCGATCAGCACCTCGGGGATGGGCATATAGCAAACTCCTTTCACCTTATAAATCAATTTTAAAAAATCCGGCGTTGAAAACAAGTTATTTCTGTACGAAATTTAACAAGAGCGGACCGGCTCTACAAGCCGAACGCGCTGAACCCGAAATGTACGTAGCTTCTGGCATACAGATTTTCCGAATCTCCCGAATAAAATATTAGGAATTTTATTCTGAATTTCAATGTCCAAGCGTACTGTGATCGCAATCGAAGATTGACAAACAGGTTTTATTGCATTATATTTTAAATGGCAGAGAAGAAAAAATTTAAAACGATGCCACCGCATGGATAACGTGTCACAAATTCTATTGACGTGCTTACTATGGGTATTCGCTGTTATCGGAGGCGGTTGGACGGCTTGGGCGCTATATACTCTCCGGCAAGCATTTGCTAGTCGGCGTTGGCCGCGGGTAACAGGAAAAATCATTTCGTCCACAATTGTGTCATCGCCTGGCGAAGACGGAGATACCACCTATCGGGCAGTAGTCAAGTATGATTATACCGTCAATCGCATTGCGTATCAAGGCAGCCGTGTTTACTTTGGTGCCAGGTTTGAAGCGAACTGGCGTGAGTACCCGGAACGCATTGTTGCGCAGTATCGCCCGGGGCATAGTGTCGATGTCTACTATGATCCTGACGAACCCAATGAGGCAAGCTTAGAGTGTGGCCCTCGGTGGCAAACCTACGCCAACGTTGTCGTTGGACTCCTATTTGTCGTGATAAGTATGGTGATTTATTTTAGGCAATAAATGATCACCTCCGACAAACGTCGATAGCCTAAAATTTCTCTACATTATTGGCCGATTTATTTATAACGAAACTTGAAAAGGGATCCCATGTTCTGCTATTCCTGCGGTACCGAGATCAAGCTGGAGAGACAGCCCAGCCGGGGCGACACCTGCCCCAAGTGCGCGTCATATTTGCACTGCTGCTTGAACTGCCGCTTTTACGACGTGAAGGCGCACCAT
>JBOHQZ010001265.1:0-1961 GCA_050732275.1 bacterium | reverse complement strand
TGAGCGCCGTCGCCGTTTTTTTATATGCCTTCTCTGCGCAAGCCTACTCATATCTTGCGCCACTCGCTTGGCTGCAACACCCAATTTTAATCGTCATCGGAATCATCTTGCTGGTCGCATCATTATTGTGGACGCTGCTCGCGCAAATCCAAATGGGCAACTCGTGGCGCATCGGCATCGATGAGCAGCATGCTACGGAATTGGTGCAAACCGGCGTGTTTCGCTTCTCGCGCAATCCGATTTTCCTCGGCATGATGATCACGCTGCTCGGTTTCTTTTTGGTCATTCCCAACGCGCTCACGCTGCTGGTGTTCGGGTTGGGCGTTGTTCTCATGCAAATTCAAATTCGTTTGGAAGAAGAGTACCTAATGAAAAAGCACGGCGAGCGCTACGCAGCGTACTGCCGCAACGTGCGCCGCTGGCTGTGAAAGAGATCATCATGCAAGAACTCAAACTTGAAATTCCCATTTTGCTTCCCGGCGTCGAAGACGAAAAAGACCAATGCGTCGAGCGATTGCTGGAGCGCGTGAAATCGCATCGCGGCATTGCGCAGGCGCACGTGGATCGCAAAAACGGCCAAGCCTGTTTTTGTCTGCATTACGATCCCAATTTGGTTTCATTGCAGCAAGTGCAGCGCTGGGCCGAGCAAACCGGCGCGGAAGTGCGCGAGCGCTACAAGCACGAATCGTTCCGCATCACCGACATGGATTGCGGCAACTGCGCCACCAGCATCGAGCACATTCTTGGTCGCCTCAACGGCATGCTCAACGTTTCCGTGAATTATGCCGCGGAAAAAATGCGCGCGGAGTACGACGCCTCGATCCTCAGCCGCGCCAAAATCGTGCAACGCGCGAGCGCGCTCGGCTACAAAGTCGAGGAAGAAGAACAACCCAATTGGTTCCGGCAAAATTTGGAATTGGTACTGGCGCTGCTCTCGGGATTTTTTCTCGCGGTGGGATTCTTCGGCGAAAAATTTTTCGGCCTGCCCCGCAACGCCGCGCTCGTTTCCTATATCTTGGCTTACTTGACCGGCGGCTACGATGCCACGCGGCACGGGCTCAAAGCGGCGCTGCATTTGCGCTTCGACATCGATTTTCTCATGGTCGTCGCCGCCATTGGCGCGGCGGTGCTCGGCGAATGGGCCGAGGGCGCACTCCTGCTTTTTCTCTTCAGTTTCGGACATGCGCTGGAACACTTCGCGATGGGCAAAGCCCGCAACGCCATCAAAGCGCTGGGGGCGATCACACCTCAAACTGCGCGCGTGCGACGCGATGGCCGCGAAGTTGAAATGCCGGTGGAAGAGCTTCTGCGCGGTGATCTCGTCATCGTTCGTCCCGGCGAGCGCATTCCCATCGACGGAAAAATCACCGAAGGACATTCGACGGTCGATCAAAGCCCGATCACCGGTGAAAGCGTGCCGGTGGAGAAAGCGCCGAACGAGGCGGTATTTGCCGGCACGGTCAATGGCGAAGGCGGCCTCACTGTTGAAATCACCAAGCTGGCGCAGGACTCGACATTGGCGCGCGTCATTCGCATGGTCGAAGAAGCGCAAACGCAGAAATCACCCACGCAGCGTTTCACGGAAAAATTTGAAAGCATCTTTGTGCCGGTGGTGTTGATCGGCGTCGTCGCCGTCATCGTCCTGCCGCCGCTGCTCAATTGGCTGTCGTGGAGCGAAGCCTTTCTGCGCGCGATGACGATGCTGGTGGCCGCTTCGCCCTGCGCGCTGGCAATTGCGACACCGGCGGCGATTCTCTCCGGCGTTGCCCAAGCCGCGCGCAATGGCGTTCTGATAAAAGGCGGCGTGCATCTAGAAAATCTCGGACGGCTTGATGCGATGGCGCTCGACAAAACCGGCACCATCACTTCGGGAAAATTTGCCGTGACCGACATTGTCACTTTGAACAACACGAGCGAGGACGAATTGCTGCGACTCGCGGCGGCGGTGGAAACGCGCTCCG
>JBOHQZ010001264.1:0-1961 GCA_050732275.1 bacterium | reverse complement strand
GACTAAAGATGGTTTTGTCGGATGCCTTGTTTCGCGGCTTGACTTCGCCACTCAAAATGTCGGCCAGAGCGCATCTGATGAAATTACGGTGACCGACCAATTGTTCAGCCAGGTGAACTGAGGTTTCGGCGCGACACACATGATCAATGTCGTCGACGACGTTGTCGCATGAGATGATGGCCTGAGGCGTAAAATCACGTAATGAGATGTGCAGGACCACAGTTCCCGGAGCGGTCTCTGACAAATCGTCTATATGCGGCGTCGTCGCGGTAGTGGCCAGTGAGATGAGAGGCGAGCGGCGCAGAATCGTCCTCAGATCTGCGGCTCGCTCGACTTCAACTTCCGCAAACGTATTCCGGCACTTCTCTCTGAACCGCTCGGCGCGCGCAGGGTTCAGGTCATAAACAAGAAAGCGATTGATTTCGGGTAGAGCCGTCCGCAGAAATCGAACCGTCTCGAAGCTGATCAATCCGCAACCTACCACCCCGACAGGATTCACACGTCCTGTCATGCTCAGCGACCGGGCAGCGAGCGCCGCGCTGGCGGCGGTTCGTTTGGCGCTGATGATCGATCCCTCGATTACCGCTTCGGGTCTTCCGGTCTGCGGCGAATTTAGAATCAAGAGCGCCGAAGCTCGGTCCAGACCCGATTCAAGATTGTCCGGGAATGACGACACCCACTTGAGGCCCGCTACCCTCCACTCATCGCCAAGATAAGCAGGCAATGCAATGATTCGATTCCGTCGATCGTCAGGGAAACGGAGAAACGCCGAATGAGGCAACGAGCTGGCTCCCTTACTATGCGCTAAATAAGCGCGCCGCACACCGTCCATGATCTCCCACTCACGCTCGAAGAGTAGTCGGCCTACCTCCGGACCTTTTAAGATCAAAATGTCGTCATTCACGAGTCCCATCTCATATCGACTTTGTCCATATGAACTGGTTGCAAGTTTTGAAAGATGAAATAAGTCCTGTGATAATAAGCGTCTGAACAAAGCAGTAAGAGACAACCACAGGACACAAATCAACCTTGAGTCAAACAACAGAAAAGCAAGAAAAGCCCGAATACAACGTCATTCCCGTGCAGTTGAGCGAGAAAGAGTTCAAGAAATTTATCTTGCCGCATCTCTCGCTCCCGAAGCGAGGGCCGGAATGCAAGATCGGTTATCACAAAGCTTTCAACTACATTCTGAAAGTGCTCTACACGGGCATGCAATGGAAAGAACTGCCGATTGACAAAGGCCCTGACGGCAAGACGGAGATTCACTACACGGTTATCTTCAAGCTCTTTGCGCGTTGGGCCGATGACGGGTCGCTGGAAAAAGCCTTCATCGCCTCAGTCAAGCATCTGTCAGCGGAACAGAAGCTTGATTTGAGCTTACTACACGGCGACGGTTCCAACACCGTCGCCAAAAAAGGGGCGAAGGAGTTGGCTACAGCGGCCACAAACACCAGACGGGTGAAAAGGTGATCGCCATTTCTGACAATCACGGGTACGTCCTGTCGCCATTGACGATTGCGCCAGTCAACCAGTCTGACATCGTGTTGCTGCCGGAAGGGATCAAGGACCTCAAGCACGTTGCTGCCGAGGCCGGCCTTGATCTCAAAGGCGCGACCCTCAATCTCGACACTGGCTTTGACAGCAAAGCCAACCGCAAATGCATCTTCAACGCCGGGATGAAACCCAACATCAAGGAGAACCCACGCAATCGCAAAACCACCAAGCGTGGGCGCAAACGATTCTTCGATGACGCTCTTTACCTGATACGCTTCACCATCGAACGTGTGTTCGCCTGGGAAGACAAGTTCAAACGCCTGGTCTTACGTTATGAAACCAAGCAGAAACGTCATCTCGGATTCAAACTCATCGCCTTCAGCCTCATCAATCTCAGAGAGTTTTGTGAGGGCTGAAACTTGCAACCAGTTCCCTGAGAATCTGTTGGTTCTTAAATTGAGCGGCAT
>JBOHQZ010001263.1:0-1965 GCA_050732275.1 bacterium | reverse complement strand
TATTTCGTGAGCGATAATTGGGTTTTCGTGATTAAATTTTGAAAGTTAACTTATGAATACACCAACTGCACCAGCTTGCGCCACCTGCCCCGTCCATAACACCGGCAACTTGATCAAGCTCGGCGTGAAAATGGATTCGTGGGATTACGTCGTGGCTTTAGCAGGAAATCCCAACACCGGTAAGAGTACGGTGTTCAATAGTTTGACCGGCTTGCGCCAACACACCGGCAATTGGCCCGGCAAAACCGTCACACGCGCCGAGGGTGGTTTCAGCTACGCCGACAAGCGTTATAAGATTGTCGATTTGCCCGGCACGTATTCACTGCTCTCCACCAGCACGGACGAAGAGGTCGCCAGGAATTTTATTTTGTTTGGCCAGCCGGATGTAACGGTGATCGTCGTCGACGCCACGCGCTTGGAGCGCAATTTGAATTTGGTTTTGCAAGTGCTCGAAATTACCAACCGCGCCGTCGTGTGCTTGAACCTCATCGACGAAGCGCGGCGCCATCGCCTCGACATCAACGACCGTTTGCTGGCGAAAGACCTTGGTGTGCCCGTCGTGCCCACCGCTGCCAGACAAGGCGAGGGCATCAAAGAATTATTGCAGAATATCAACGCGGTCGCCACCGGTGAATTTGTTTGCAAGCCGCACCGGATCAAGGGTGAATCCAAAGCCTTAAAACACGCGCTCGAAACATTGGTTAAAAAAATCGAGGCGCAATTTGCCGGCATCCACAACGCGCGCTGGATCGCGCTGCGTTTGCTCGAAGGCGACACGCGCATCATTGAGGCCGTCAATACCGGCGATCTGGCGGGCCTGGCTCAAACCCAACAGCTCGCACCCGTGTCGGCGGCAGAAACTTTTCGCATGGAGATGGCAGCATGAAATCACAAAATGACATTTTGGTAACCGCCAACTCCCTGCGTTGGGAGATCGGCGAGAATTTTCACGATTCGCTGATGGACGCGATTTATCAGGACGCGGCGCGGATTTCGGATCGTGTCGTCACCAAAACCGGCGAGAAGCCAAGATTCGATTGGGACCGCACGTTGGACAAACTGCTCACCAGCCGCCTCACCGGCTTGCCGGTGATGTTGCTGCTGTTGACGGCGGTGTTTTGGATCACCATCGCCGGCGCCAACGTCCCTTCCGGCATGATCGCGTCGTTGCTCATCGATACGCTGCAGCCGGTCCTGAAAAACCTGGCGGCACAAATCGGCATGCCGTGGTGGTTGAGCGGATTTCTGCTTGATGGCGTTTATTTGGCTGGCGCATGGGTAATAAGCGTCATGCTGCCGCCGATGGCGATCTTCTTTCCTTTATTTACGCTTTTGGAAGATTTCGGCTACTTGCCGCGCGTCGCCTTCAACATGGACAATCTGTTTAGAAAAGCCGGCGCGCACGGCAAGCAAGCGTTGACCATGAGCATGGGCTACGGTTGCAACGCCGCCGGCATCGTCGCTACGCGCATCATCGACAGCCCGCGCGAACGGCTCATCGCGATCGTCACCAACAACTTCGCGCTGTGCAACGGCCGCTGGCCGACGCAGATTCTCATCGCCTCGCTCTTCATCGGCGCGCTCGCGCCTGCCGCATTAGGCGGACTCGTTTCCGCCGGCGCGGTGGTGGGCATCGCGCTCCTCGGCATTTTTCTCACATTCGTGACCTCGTGGTTCTTGTCACGAACAGCCTTGAAAGGCGAAGCCTCGACATTCAGCCTCGAACTGCCGCCGTATCGGCCGCCCCGCGTTTTGCAAACGCTTTACACCTCGCTGATTGATCGCACGATTTACGTGCTGTGGCGCGCCGTTGTGTTTGCGGTTCCTGCCGGCGCGGCAATTTGGTTGCTCTCCAATATCAACGTGGCCGATATCAGCTTGGCCGAGCACATCATGAATTTTCTCCATCCCTTCGGCTGGCTCATTGGATTGAATGGCGTGATTTTGCTGGCTTACATCATCGCC
>JBOHQZ010001262.1:0-1969 GCA_050732275.1 bacterium | reverse complement strand
GAATCTCCGGCAGCAGCGGCCGGCGTCTGCGAAGCCGCGATGAAACGCACCGAGTCGGGCAGCAATTGCCTCAAGCGAATGCTCTCGGCGCGCGCTGGGCCAAGATTACGAACTTTGATTTGATAGTCATATTTTTGACCAGGCTTGTTGGCATTGACGACGCGACCGTTTTCCACGATGGTCGTGTCGGTGCGCGAAATAAAACTCACCGCCACATCCGTCGGCTGCAATGGCGTTGCCGGCTCCACGACGCGCACCGTATCCGTTGCTGAATTATTTCCCGGCGAGTTGTCATTGGCAGCGGCGAGATCAACGCGGCTGATGAGCAATTTCAAATCTGGCAGCACTTGCGATGCGAGCTGCACGGTGACGTTGATTGAATCTGCCGCGCCAGCATTGAGTTGCGCAATTTGCCAAACGAGTGAATCTCCGGCAGCAGCAGCCGGCGTCCGCGAAGCCGCGATGAACCGCACCGAGTCGGGCAGCAATTGTCGCAGGCGAATGCTCTCCGCGTGGGCTGGGCCAAGATTACGAATTTTGATTTGATAGTCATATTGCTGACCCGGCTTGTTGGCATTGACGACGCGGCCATTTTCCACGATGGTCGTGTCGGTGCGGGAGGTGAAACTCACCGCTACATCCGTCGGCTGCAATGGTGTGGCCGGCTCCACGACGCGAACGGTATCAATCACCGCGTTGTTTCCCGGCGAGTTGTCATTGGCAGCGGCGAGATCGACGCGGCTGATGAGCAATTTCAAATCCGGTGGCACTTGCGATGCGAGTTGCACGGTGACGGTGATTGAATCTATCGCGCCAGTATTCAGCGATGCGATCTGCCAAATCAATGAATCTCCGGCAGCAGCGGCCGGTGTCCGCGAAGCCGCGATGAAACGCACCGAATCGGGCAGCAATTGCCTCAAGCGAATGCTCTCGGCGCGCGCTGGGCCAAGATTACGGACTTTGATTTGATAGTCATATTGCTGGCCCAGCTTGTTGGCATTGACGATGCGGCCATTTTCCACGATGGTCGTGTCGGTGCGCGAGATGAAACTCAACGCCACATCCGTCGGCTGCAATGGTGTGGCCGGCTCCACGACGCGCACAGTGTCCGTTGCAGAATTATTTCCCGGCGAGTTGTCATTGGCAGCGGCGAGATCAACGCGGCTGATGAGCAATTTCAAATTTGGCGGCACTTGCGATGCGAGTTGCACGGTGACGGTGATCGAATCTACCGCGCCAGTATTCAGAGATGCGATTTGCCAAACCAATGAATCTCCGGCAGCAGCGGCCGGTGTCCGCGAAGCCGCGATGAAACGAACAGAATCCGGCAGCAATTGTCTCAAGCGAATGTTCTCGGCGCGCGCTGGGCCAAGATTACGAACTTTGATTTGATAGTCATATTTTTGACCAGGCTTGTTGGCATTGACGACGCGACCATTTTCCACGATGGTCGTGTCGGTGCGGGAGGTGAAGCTCACGGCCACATCTGTCGGCTGCAATGGCGTTGCTGGCTTCACGACGCGTACCGTATCAAGCACGGTATTATTTTCCGGCGAGTTGTCATTGGCAGCGGCGAGATCGACGCGGCTGATGAGCAATTTCAAATCTGGTGGCACTTGCGATGCGAGTCGCACGGTGACGGTGATTGAATCTATCGCGCCAGTATTCAGCGATGCGATTTGCCAAACCAATGAATCTCCGGCAGCAGCGGCCGGCGTCTGCGAAGCCGCGATGAAACGCACCGAGTCGGGCAGCAATTGCCTCAAGCGAATGCTCTCGGCGCGCGCTGGGCCAAGATTACGAACTTTGATGTGATAGTCATATTGCTGGCCCGGCTTGTTGGCATTGACGACGCGGCCATTTTCCACGATGGTCGTGTCGGTGCGGGAGGTGAAACTCACGGCCACATCAGTCAGTGGCGGCTTGACAACATTGTAGACTGTATCAATTGAGAAATTGTCCGCTAAAC
>JBOHQZ010001261.1:0-1971 GCA_050732275.1 bacterium | reverse complement strand
CTTACGAAAAAATGCGCTCGCCTTTGACGCGGGAAATTATAAAAAATTTTCTTGAAGGCGTTGCCGCCAATCACATGACGCTGATTTCAACCGGCCCCTTCCGCAGCATCGATCCGGACTCTTCCATAAATGTCGCCTTTGCGATGGTTTGTGCCAGCAAGTTTGGCAGCGACCTCACTACTCAGGACACGGAAAACAGCAAACAAAATTTGTACACCAACGCGTTTTGGGCCCAAACCGCTTATGACGGCGAAGACCGCAACGGCAACAATCAGCTCGACCCCGGAGAAGATGTCGACCGCGATGGCAAGATCGACCGCTACGTACTGCCAACTCCGCCCACGCCGCCGCGAATCAAAGTCATTCCTGCCGAGAATAAAGTGACATTGTATTGGGACCGTTCCGCCGAGGAATCCGTCGATTTCATCAGCGGCAAAAAAGATTTCGAGGGGTATCGGCTGCATCGCACGCAACTCGCCGAAGATCTGCCGGGAAGGGATCTGCTCTCATCTTTTACGCGCATTGCGGAGTTTGATTCCATCAACGGTGTCGGTTACGATACCGGCTTCGATTTCGTCCGCCTGCCGCAGCCGGTGACCTTCGGCGAAACAGCGTTGAATCCCGTTAGCGGCGCGCCAGAGACGATCTTTTATCACTATAAATTCGTCAACGAAAATCTTTTGAATGGCTGGCAATATGGCTATGCGGTCACGGCATTCGATCGCGGCGACCCCGAGATTCGCCTGCAAAGCCTGGAAAGCAGCCGCCTGGCCAACGTCGTGCGCGTTTTTCCGGGAACGCCGAGCCGGGAAGCGCAGATGGCGACCAACGGCGGAACCGAAATTAAAGTCGGGGTCTATCCCAATCCCTATCGCGTCAGCGCCGCTTGGGACGGAAATTTGGAAAGAGATCGCAAGCTTTATTTTTTCAATTTGCCGGCTAATTGCGAGGTCCGGGTTTATAGCCTGGGCGGCGATCTGGTTGACAAATTCGAGCATCGCGGCGCCAGCTATGCCGGGGAAGGCATTCAGTGGAACGAAAAATTTGCGCGCGGCGAGCGCGTCTTTGCCGGCGGCGAGCACGCCTGGGATTTGGTGACGCGCGACGATCAGGCGCTGGCCTCGGGATTGTACTACTTCACGGTTGAAGATTTCGACGGCGGCAACATTCAACGCGGCAAGTTTTTGGTGATCAAATAATCCAATGCGGACGAGCCGCAAACAAAAAAGATCGCTCACGGAATTGGAACGGCTCACGGAATTGAAATCTGAAATGTTTTACTTCCGTGAGATGTTCCATTTCCGTGAGCTAAAAACTTCAGAATTTCTGAATTTTACTGCGCCAGGGCTTATCCCAAATTATTTTGACTTTTCCAATTCATTCAAGCTTCACCCCTAACCCAAGAAGGAGCGCTGACATGAGAAAATTGGTAACGGTAGTAGCCTCAGCATGGCTGTTAGGAGTTTTTCTGGTTGCGCCTTTAGCGGCACAAGATCACCTTCTGATTACTGAGTTTGTCGTTACGCCGACGGCCGGGGAATTTATCGAGATTTATAATCCCATCAATCAGGCCATCGATCTGAGCAATTATTACCTCACCGATGCGACTTTTGCCGGAAATCCACCGGCTTATTATTACAACACCGTGCGCGGCAATGGCGGCGGCGGCGGCTTTGCCGATTTTAATGCCCGCTTCCCGGCCGGCGCCAGCATCGCGCCGGGAGCGTATCAAACCATTGCTTTGAATGGCAGCACCAATTTTATGACCACTTATGCTGTTGCCCCCACCTACGAATTATACGAAGATGCTGCCGCTGCCGATAATATTCCGGACATGCGTGAGGCCACAACGGGAAGCATCAACAGACAAGGCGGGCTTACTAACGCCAATGAGGTCATTGTGTTGTATTTCTGGGATGGCGCGAGTGATCTGGTGAAAGATGTGGACTATGTCGTTTGGGGCGCCAAAGC
>JBOHQZ010001260.1:0-1972 GCA_050732275.1 bacterium | reverse complement strand
TTGTAAATCACTGCCTGGTTGCGCTCATAACAGGGACCTTGCTTGCCTTTGTGAGCAACCACGGTGGCGCTGCGAAATTCGATGCCCTCAAGCGTTTGCCACGGCTTGTCATCGCGCTTGACGATTTCCATGCCGTAAAATCCGGCGTTCTCAAAAGTTTTGAGGAATCCTTCTTCCGTGAACGCGCCGGAAACGCAGCCGCTCCACAGCTCAGGATCATTTTTGAGAGCTTCGGGCACCTCTTCGTCACTGACAATATCCGAAATGACCGCGCGGCCTCCGACTTTGAGCACGCGAAAGATTTCCGCAAAGAGCTGGCGGCGGTCTTCCTCTTTAACAAGATTCAACACGCAATTGGATACCACCACATCAATGGAGTTGTCTTCGATCAGCGGCGTGTTCAGGCGCAGCGCCTGGCAATATTCCTCGAGAAACTGCAAATCAGCGCTGGAGCGAATCGGATTGGTGCGCAGATACTCATCCACTTCTTCGAGATCCAGCCGCAAATCCTGAATTTTGCCTTTGCGAAATTCGACGTTGCGCGCGCCGATTTTTTCCGCCATTTCATTCTGATACTTGCGCGCGAGCGCGAGCATGTCGTCGTTCATATCGACGCCGATGACTTTTCCCTGCGGCCCGACAATTTGCGCCGCAATGTAACAGATTTTGCCGCCGCCGCTGCCCAGATCGAGCACGACTTCACCAGGCCGCACAAATTGCGAGGGGTCGCCGCAGCCGTAATCGCGTTCCAAAATTTCCTGCGGGAGAATTTTGAGATACGCTTGATCATACTCGACGGGACAACACAGCGCCGTTTCCCGTTTTTGCGCGGCATGGGCGTAACGTTCTTTGACGGCGCGTTCTACAAAAAGACCGGTGGCATTTTCAGACATCATGTTACTCCGTTAAATTTTGCTGAACAACGAGCTGATGGTGTAAGCAATGAGGGCGGCAGCCGGCAAAGTCACCAGCCACGCCAGGAGAATGTCGCGCACGACACTCCAGTTGGCGTGACCGCGGCTGCTCACCCCGATTCCAATAATTGCGCTGGTGGTGACATGCGTGGTGGAAAGAGGAAGGCCGAAGAAGGTTGCCGCCGTCACCAATGCGGAAGCGCCAAAGTTGGCGGTGAAGCCTTCGAGGCCATCCATCGCGGTGATTTTTTCGGAAAGCGTGCTGAGAACCTTGCGGCCACCGAGCAAGCTTCCGGCTGCCATCGCAATTGCGACAAAAACAAAAAGCGTTGTCGTATTCATGCCGCCAAGCCAAGAGGCGCCAACCAGCAGCGCTGCAATTTTCGGCGTATCATTCATGCCGCGCGCGAAACTCGTCAAACCGGCGGTGAGTAAATGGAGAGAATCCGCCAGGCGCAATTTGATGGCACTGAGCGCAACGGTTCGTTCACAGGTTTCGACTTCGTCCGCAACGATCTGAAGGGCCGGGGTGTCGGGCACGGTGGCGATGGCGCTCGCCGCACCGGTTGGCTGCACCATGGTGAGCGGTACGATCTGCGTCTGTTGGACTTCGAAACAAAGACAGTAATTATTCACACCAGTCAATGCGCGACGAATGACGGGGAAGATCAGCCAAGCCACGGCAAAGGAGGCGACCGGACTCAAGGCAAGCGGAAGCGCAATTTTCAGCAGCAGTGCGTTCCAGGCCACGCCGGAAGCGCCAAGTTGCGCCAAACCCGCGCCGATGATGCCTCCGGTGAGTGCATGCGTCGTAGAAACTGGCAAACCGGTTTGGGTGGCAAAGAAAATCCAACCAATAGCGCCAAGGGCAACAGCGATCGGGAATGTAGTCGAGTTGGCGGGATGTGTTAAAATTCCGCTTGAAAAAGTCTTGAGCAAGCCGCCGGTAATGGCAACGCCGGCCATCGCGCCGAGAGTGGTCGCAAGCGTGCCCCACAAAATGGCCGTAGAAACGCGAATGACATTGCTGCCGACCAGCGTGGCAATGCCTTTTGAGA
>JBOHQZ010001259.1:0-1973 GCA_050732275.1 bacterium | reverse complement strand
CTGTGTTTCCAAACCCGATGCTGATTTGGCGATGCTGCTGCACAAACTCAAGCTAAAGCCACCGACGAGGTTGGCACCAAATCCAGATTTGTAGTGAAGACTTTCGGAAATTTTTCTTGTAAATGTTCAACTTATCTCTATCAACTGTCGAACTTGGGCTAACCGTAATGCCGGATCCGACGTTCGCCGTGGTGACGTTATCAAAAAAATCCGCGCCGGTGAAAACAACGTCCAGCGTTTGCGACTGGTTGCCGCTGGCCGGTGCAATGCCGGTCAGGGTCGGGCGCGGGTGGTTCACCGTAAAAACGAGAGCTGCCGTGCCGCCGCCGGGCGAAAGATTGGTCACGGAAAAATAGCGCGTCCCGGCGATGGCCCTTTCCGTGACGGTAATATTGGCCGTCAAGCGGGTCGAATTGTTGACCGTAACCGAATTGACCGCAATGCCGTCGCCAACGTTCACGGTAATGAAGTCGTCAATAAAATTTTGTCCATCAAAGGTTACATTTAAGGGTTGCAAGCGCTGGCCAAGGGACGGGTTTATGCTAAACAAGCGTGGAACCGGATTTTTCGGCGCTTCTCCCAGAGGCGCAAAATTGCCGTGCAATGTTCCAGTTCCGGTTCCGGGTGGGCCTGAGATGCCACCGACCCTGGTGAAATTGCCGCCGGCAAAATCATTGCCCCGCCGACTTTAATCGCATTGACAAAAGCAGTAGTAGCCCCGTCAGTCATTTCCGGATTCCAGTCCAGCAGAACCACCGGATTTCCGTCGGCGATCGTGACGCTGGCCGCATTTGTTCTTTTCACACCCTTGACTTGGTTAAAATTGCCGCCGAAATACACCGCCGAGCCATTAATGGTTATAGTGCGAACTGTGCCGCTGCCGGTGCCAGTGCCAGTCTGGACATTGGGATTCCAAGTGCTGAGCGGAAGGCCGCTCGCTGAATCGATGGCGACAATGGAGTTGCGCGGCAGGCCGTTAACCGTTGCAAATCTTCCTCCGGCATACACCGTTGACCCGCTTACCGCCAAGGCATGAACCAACGAATCCGTGCTATTGCTTGTGCTAATCTTGGGATTCCAATCTTTGATGAGGTCTCCGGTCTTCGCATCTAATGCGATGAGAAAATTTCGTTCGGTTCCGCCAACCGCCGTAAAATCCCCGCCGACGTAGAGGACCGGGCCGCGCACCACCAGGGCATTTACTGGCGCGAGGCTATTCGTTACACTGGGCTTCCGAAAAAAGGTATCGGGATTCCATTTCTTAGGATCGCCATTCACTGAATCCAAGGCGGCCACATTCATATTAGTGCGAGAATCCCTGCTAAAGTTGCCGATGCTGCTGAACGAACCGCCGACATACACAGTTGGCCCATCCACATCGATGGCATTGATAACATCGCTGCCGGCATCGAGTTTGGGATTCCAGTCTTTGATAAGATTTCCGGTAGCTGCATCAACTGCTGCGAGCTTGTTTCGGGTTGTGTCGCTGGTGGTCTTTGTGAAATTCCCGCCAACATACACCCTTGATCCAATCACGGCCAAGGCTCTAACCGCATTGTTTGCAACAACTTTCGGATTTCATGTTGTCGGCCGGCCAGTCGTGACGTCGAATGCCGCCAATCGGCTTCTTTGTAATGTCACGTTGATCGGGAAATTTCCGCCGGCATATATCGTTAATCCACTCACCGCGATCGCGAAAATGGAAACATTGACGCTTGTATTGCCTAAATTGGGACTCCAGTTCGTCAACATGCCTCCTCCGCTCGTATCTATAGCCGCGATTTTATGTTGCGTTCCACCCTGGCTATTCGTAAACCTGCCGCCGCCGGCATAAATCGTTGAACCGTTGATCGCCAAGGCGTTAACCGGATCACTCGCTACGGGTCTCCAGCCCGTGGCTTCCCCAGTGGTGACCTTTAGTGCGGCAAGATTGCTTCGTGATATTGGAGGTATTGAAGGCATTGAAGGTAAGC
>JBOHQZ010001258.1:0-1978 GCA_050732275.1 bacterium | reverse complement strand
GCGAACATATCCTAATTCAACACCCATAAGCACGGGTTAAGTTTCCAAGTAACATGTCATGCTGGAAGCATCCTGTTCAAAATAAGCACTATGCTTGACAACAAACAAGATCGTTCCACGATGACATAATGAAGTTATGTCCGTATTAACTCCGCAAAGCGGAGTTAGAAGCTGAAAAATTACCAAAAAATTCCATAATAATCTCCGCATCCTGCACCGGATTTTGCGAAGCGCTCCGTCTCTCCTTGTCTGAGCGATCCACCAAGCGCGCCGCTGCCTTACAAACGGCCTCCGGAAATTGGGCATCTGCAGTGAGCCGGCGCAATCCATCGATAAACGTGGGCGCGTAATTCGTGGCGCCGGGACCGATACCGATCGTCGTTTGCATCGCCATGCCGGCAGCGCGACGAGCGCAGGTGCGCGCGCGGCCGATATTGCCGGCGGCTTGGACTTGGCGAGCTTCGGCGATTTCTTCTTGCAGGGTTCGAGGCATGACTTTGGAAGATACGAAAAGTCAACGGAATTTACAAGAGTATTGTTAAAGAGAGCAAGCTGCGAATTTGAGCTGAAGCAAGCAATGGTTTAGCTAAATGTCCAACGGATCGAAAAACGATCAACGGATTCAAAGAAAAGGAAACTCAAATATTGCGTTTTATTTTAAAGTTTGTCCAATAGTGCCTTTACACTTTTGCAACTCCTTCTTCCAACTCGTTCTTTCGACCTTTTCATTTTGAAAAGCCGATTTTCATTTTGAAGAAAAATCTTCCGCGTTTACTAGCCTAAAATCCAATTCTACAATTTTTACCATTACATAACACTGGCTTCAAGCACAAGATTTTCAAACATTTGGCGAACAAGACTCTCATGCCGGTGTTGATTATTTTTTTATTTGGCTTTAGTGGCACGGTGTTTGTGAATGAAATAGGGCAATAGCAAAATCCTCGCATGCTGGCGATGAGCATGCGGTCAACTTCATGGCAGAATCATAAAAAGGAGATTTACCATGCGACGCAATCGTATCGTTGTAGCTATGGCACTTGTTGTCATCATGGCGTTCTTTCTCGGATGCAGTGACGACAAAAATCCCGTGCAGACCCCACAATTCGGAGAAGTTTCAGGAACGGTAAAATTCGTCGGCGCTTGGCCGGCGACCGGCAATGTGCAAGTTTCGATTTGGGCCAGTTGGCCACCGGCAGGGCCACCCGCAGCAGCGAGCGCGATTTTCACTTCCGGACAAAACTCGCAAACTTACAAACTCGAAGGCCTCAACAAAGGCGCCTATCCGGTTGTCACCGTCGGCTGGCGCGATCCGGCCAATCCTGCTGCTGCTAAAGTGCTCGGCATTTATTGGGCCAATAGCGACAGTGTCGGCGTGGCGGACGGCCGCGGCATCACGTTGTCCGGCGTGCAGGCGCTGCCCATTAATGTTGCCGATGGCAATCTCACGTTCACGAATATAAATATCAAAGCCAATCTTGATTTTGCGAAATGAGGCGAATAGGTTGCCAGTTAGCTCGTTAATGCCCAACGCAAACGAGCCTGCCCTGCCAAAGACCTAAACAGGCCAGGGCCGTGCCCAAACGAGAAAAAGTTTATCCGCCGAGATTCGCCGAAAACACCGAGTGTCGCCGAAAAGTTTTTCGGCGAATCTCGGTGCCGTCGGCGCTGCTCGGCGAAAGAGTTTTTACTTTTTGCACCGCGTGGCGTGGCGCCTGCGGCGCCATCTGCGACAAAGAATTCACTGGTAACTGACTATCGCATCTTTTAACGAAAAGACCACACGATGAAAACACCTCTGCCGGTTCGCGCGATTATCCTCGGTGTCGTCATTCTGCTGCCAATCATGCTCGCAGCACAACCTGAGGCGATTGACAAAGAAATCACCGGCGTCATCTCCGGCCAAGTGTATGATGCCGAAACCAAGCAGCCACTCGCCGCGGTCAATGTGTTCGTGGATAGTTTGCTCGTCGGCACGGCC
>JBOHQZ010001257.1:0-1986 GCA_050732275.1 bacterium | reverse complement strand
TGGCAACCGGCGACGTAAAGCTCGTTGCGGTCGCTACGGCTCACCATATCAAGGTTCACATTCAAAATGACGCGCTTTTTCTCCACGGGCAGTCGGTCGACGAACGCCCGCGCGCCTTGCAAGCCGGACTCTTCGGCATCGAAAGAGGCGAAGATGAGCGTGTTGTGAGGTTTATTAGTCGTGAAATAAGCCAGGATCGCCAGCAGCGTGGCGACACCGGAGGCATTGTCATCAGCGCCAGGATAGATATTGCCGTCAACGACACCCAAATGATCATAATGCGCGGAGAGCACAATGCCGTCAGCCGTGGTTCCCGGAATGTGCCCAATCAAGTTGGCGGCGTCCGCACAAGGCTCGCCTTTGACGGAAGCGGAAAAGAATTGCCGAAAGTTTCCCTCAAATGCCTGCAGGTTATACTTCTTAAAAGCAGCGACAATATACTCCTGCGCCTTCTTATTTCCAATCGTGCAAGTTTTTCGTCCTTGCATCGAATCAGCAGACAAAGCTTTCACATCATGCAACAGTTGCAGGGTATCGATTTTTGCTTGCGCTCGCGCTGAGCTTCCCGCGAGGAGCAGAAATATAAAAAGGAAAGTCGTTCGCTTCATTAACAGTACGCGTTTAGCCATCGCAACGGCGTGCAATGCTTCAGCATTGCCTCGCTGAGGGCGGGACACTCCGAGGGATCAATACGGCCGCTGATAAAACGGTGTTTTCACCACACGTGCTTGCACAGTGCGGCCACGGATGTCGAGCGTGAGATCCGTGCCATCTGCAGCATGCGCGCTTGCAACGTAGCCCAAGCCGATTGACTTCTCTAAACTCGGCGAAAAGGTGCCGCTGGTCACGTGGCCGATTGCTGCGCCATCTTTCAAAATCGAATACCCGTGACGCGCGATGTTTTTGCCTTCCACCTCGAAGCCGACGAGCTTGCGCGGAATGCCGGCGGCTTTCATTTTGGCCATCGCTTCACGGCCGATAAAATCGCCTTTGTCCAATTTGGTGATCCAGCCGAGGCCGGCTTCCAGCGGATTGGTGGTTTGGTCGATGTCATTGCCGTAGAGGCAATATTTCATTTCCAGCCGCAAGGTGTCGCGCGCACCGAGGCCGATGGGTTCGAGGTCAAATTCTTTGCCGGCATCGCAGATCGCGTTCCAAACATTTTCCGAATGCGGCGCGGCAAAGCCGACTTCAAAGCCATCTTCGCCGGTATAACCGGTGCGCGAGATGAATGCCGTCACGCCGGCGATTTCTCCGGAAGCGAACCAGTAGTACTTGACGTTGGACAAATTCACGCTGGTGATTTTTTGCAGTGTGGCTTGTGCATTTCGGCCTTGGACCGCCAATAAGCTGTATTGCCTGCTGACATCGGACAAATCAACCCCGGGCATTTTATGCTCAGAGAGCCAGGCAAAATCTTTTTCAATATTCGAGGCGTTGACGACCATCATGTAGCGATCGGGCCAACGGTAAACGATAACGTCATCAACAATGCCGCCGTCGGGATAACATAGGGCAGAATAGTGCGCTTGATACTCGGCGAGCTTCGAGACGTCGTTGATCGTCATGCGCTGCAAAAATTCGGCGGCGGCTTTGCCGCGAAATTCAAATTCGCCCATGTGCGAAACATCGAAGACGCCGGCCGAGCTGCGCACTTTGCGGTGCTCGTCGATGATGCCGCGATATTGCACCGGCATCCAAAAACCGGCGAACTCCACCAGCTTGCCGCTGAGCTTGGCGTGCGCGTCGTGCAGCGCTGTTTTTTTAACAACCGCGGAATTTTGAGCCATGCTTCAATTCCTTAAAGTAGCCTATTAGATAAACAACGGATTTTGATAATTACACAGATTGAACTCAATTCCATTTAATCTGTGTAATTCATTATCTGGGATTCATTACAGCGCCTCAATCACCTGCTTCATCTTGCGCAAGGCTTCTTGGATATTCTCAATCGAATTGGCGTAGCTGAGGCGCAAATAGCCCTCG
>JBOHQZ010001256.1:0-1987 GCA_050732275.1 bacterium | reverse complement strand
CCGGATTCGCCAGCGCGGCTTTGATGGATTGCACGCTCACCGTGAGCAAGGCGATCACCAACGCCAGGGTGCCCGCGAGGGCGAATATCCACCAACCGATGGTGATACGATAAGCAAAATCCTGCAGCCAGCGGCTCATGATATAGTAAGCCATCGGCGTGGCGATGAGCATGGCGATCACCACCAGCTTGACAAATTCTTTGGACAACAATCCCATGATGCTCGTTGTCGAGGCGCCGAGCACTTTGCGCACGCCGATTTCTTTCGTGCGTTTTTGAATCGTGTAAGAGGCAAGCCCGAATTGTCCGAGGCAGGCAATAAAAATTGCCAGCGCCGCGAACAGGCCGAAAATTTTACCGGTGCGTTCCTCGGCCCGATACAGCGCATCGAAATCCTGATCGAGAAATGAAAACTCGAACGGCTGCTGCGGCACAAATTCCTTCCAAAGTGACTCAACTGCCGGCACCGTTGCCGCAAGATTTTCGGGTCGAAGACGAATCGAAAAATATTGATAGAACGGTTGGTGCAAGATGACCAATGGCTGAATCGGTTTGTGCAGCGACTCAAAATTAAAATCGTTCACGACGCCGATGACGATGGCGCGCCACAACGAGTCGCCGGGCTGGGCAAGCACTTGGCCAAGTGGATCGGCCCAGCCAAACAGCTTGGCCGCAGCTTCGTTCAGCAGCACCGCCGAAGTGTCCGTCGCAAAGTCGCGTGAAAAATTTCTGCCGGCGGCCAACGTAATGGCCAGCGTCGGTAGGAAATCTTCGTCGACATACATTTCGTGCATCCCATAGGAATTTTCTATGGGCGCGCCAGGCGCACGATACGTGCTGCGGCCGTAAAGCTTGCCAGGCAACGTCGTCGAGGTCGCGGCGTTGATGACGCCGGGGTTCTGCAACAGTCTTTGCTTGAACGTTCCTTGCTGCCGGCCCAAAGCCGAGGCGCGCTTGATCACCAGCACTTGTTCTTTGTCAAACCCGAGCCGGCGGCTCGAAATGAAATCGAGCTGGTTGTGGACGATCAAAGTTCCCGCAATCAATGCAACGGAAATGGCGAATTGAAAAACCACCAGGCCTCGGCGTATCCAGGCGCCGCTTTTGCTCGCGGGTGAGGCGCTTTTCAGCACGAGAGCTGGGCGCAGCGCCGAGAGCACGAGAGCCGGATAACCACCGGCTAAAAGCCCGACAAAAATTCCGAGGCCCAACAAGGCCGCGATGGAGCCGGGTCGCTCAAAGAATGCGGTTTGAATGTGTTTGCCGGCGAGGCTGTTGAAAATCGGCAGAAACAATTCGACCAGCACGATGGCCGCGAGCAGGCCGAGCAGGCTCAACAAGATCGCTTCCGCCAAAAATTGCCGCAGCAATTGCGCGCGGTTCGAGCCGACCACTTTGCGAATGCCGATCTCTTTGGCGCGACTGGCAGCGCGGGCGGTGGCGAGGTTCGTGAAATTGACGCACGCAATCAACAACACGATCATCGCAATGACGGAAAAAAGATAGACAGTCATAATATTCCCGTTCGGCTCGATTTCATACTCGCGCTGCGAATGGAGATGAATGTCGGTGACGGGCAGCAGCGACCACTTGGTTTCATATCCTGCGGCCAGGCGCTCTTCAAAAGTTTGGCCGAACCGCGCGGCAATTTGCGCGGCTGCATATTTCTTGATGGCCGCCAGAAATTTTGATTCCAGCGTTAGCGGCGAAGCGCCGTCGCGGAGAACGAGATAAGTGTGAAAATTGTTGTTGGAGATAAAGCTCGGATTCCGGCTAAAGCCTGCCGATATCAATGAAATCAAAAAATCGCAATGAAAGTGTGAATTGGCCGGAACGTCAGCCATCACGCCGGTGATTTGCAAATCATCGTCGTCGTTCAGACGAATGGTTTTGCCGAGCGGGTTTTCGCTGCCGAAATATTTTTGCGCGACGGTTTCGGTCAGAACCATGCTCGCGGGTTTTGCAAGCGCAGTTTTGGGATTGCCGGC
>JBOHQZ010001255.1:0-1988 GCA_050732275.1 bacterium | reverse complement strand
TAACGGTGTTAAAGCCAGAAATTTTCTGGAGAGCGGCAATGGTCGTGTTGGTATCTGCGATCTCACACACATTGCGAAATCCGGCATCAAAGATCGCTCCAGCTTCTGCCTTGGTCAGCCCTGGAATTTGCAACAGATAGCTGACGGCACAGTCACGATCCACGTCGAATCGTGCATGCTCGTGACTGAGGCCCAGAGCGTGGCCAAATTCATGCAGGGTGTGATTTAGCCAAGGCGTCCCATTTGTATCGCCATTGTCCCCTAATTTCAAATTGTATCGGCACGCGCGATGTTTTTCCAAATCGCTTGGGGGATTTGACCAACTTCCTCCATTGTTTTCGCCGTTGTAATTCCCATTTGCGTCTTTGAACATCGGACAGCCTTTGCCCGATACCGGTCCTGAGTCAGTAACGTTGATGTTCGGCAGCACAACCCGAATATCGCCATTATAGAAATCGTCGCCATTCGCCTGTTTCGTGGGATCAGGGCATTTGCCCATATAATTAAACCGGATATTCGCGGCGTATTCAAACTCTTTAAGATAGGTTTGAATCTGCTTTACCCGGTCCGGACGCTTGGTGACTGCATCGCCAACAAAACAAACGCTGATAGTTTTTGAGCGAACGCCAGCGTCCCAGTATAACGCCGGCATCGCGATGCTCGCCGAAAGCAACAAGACGAAAAACAACCAGCCGATTTTATTCAAGTTTGCCTTCATAGATCACCCTCCTTCATTGCCCAAATCCTACCGCTTGAATCAATCGGCAATCACTCGTTTGGCAACCGATTGACGTCCCGCTTTGATCTGCCGGGTCATACTGAATGGACAGCGTTCTTCCTGCCACCTGCGCGGTTGAGAGCAGACTCAATATCCGGGCGGCATGCTGTGCCTCCGCAGTTGGCGCCGCAAAGAAAGCGATTCCACCCACCGCCGCGGCGCATCTGACGTGAATGCGAGGCTTAAAGATCATCACCTCTACCGGCGTACACTTGGTCCAGGTTGCCGCCGGACCAGGTGCGGAATGGGTTGAAAGTGTGTTGTTTGTCGTTTCACTTGCAACAGCCTCGGGCTGTGAATTGGAGCCGCCCCATATATAGATTACAAAAATGGCGCATACTGCCAAGACCGGCGCCACCCGCACCCAATACCACGTTTCATTGCGTTTCATAAGGCCTCCTAAAATGTTTGGTGGTGAATATTTGAGGTGTGTGAATTCTTTGCAATTCTACACGGATGATCGCGCGCAAAATCTCGGCATGATGCCAATATTCCACGCGACGTCCGTTGATGACAATCGTCGGCGTGGCTTGTACCTGCGCGCGACGGCCGCGCTCAATATCCGCACGCACCCGTATGACTGTTTGCTCGGCGTCCATCTCTGCTGCAAACTCATTCGGATTCCAGCCGCGTTTTTCTGCCAAGCGCAAAATGAGATCGCGATTCAGCTCGTGTTGATGCCGGAAGAGATCGTCGTGAAATCCCCAGAAGCCGCCGCGCTGCCGGGCGCAAACGGCAGCTCTCGCCGCCAATCCCGCTTCCTCGTGGACCTGATCTTGCAGATAAGGATTGATTTGCTTATCCAAAGGGAAATTCACAAAGTAGAACCGTACCTCGCTGCGAAATTCCCCAAGCGCCTCGCGCAAATAAAACGCTGCGGCGCGGCAAGCCGGGCATTGAAAGTCACTAAATTCAACTATCGTCACCGCGCCTTCGGGATTGCCCCAGACGGTGAAGGAAGAATCGATCGCGATGGCGCGCGCCGGCTGCAGAAAATGCTTTGTAACTTCCGCTTTGAGGTCGAGCTGCGAAAAGGATGGCGACTTTTCATTAACATACTTCATCGCTCCGAGACCGGCGCTGAAAAGGACGGCGGCGGAGGTGAAATAGAGCGCCGCGGCCGGCGAAAAATCCAAATGCGCGTGTTTTCCAACGATGCCTTTGAAATACGCCGATAGCAAGCGCGGTATCGTCTGCCACATGAGACTGA
>JBOHQZ010001254.1:0-1990 GCA_050732275.1 bacterium | reverse complement strand
GTCCAGCTCTTATAATGTTTCTCGTAAGTAAAGCTCAAATCGAGCCGGATGTACGGTGGCAATCTGAATCCATTAATTACACTGGGAAAAACTTCCGGACTTTGAAAATCCCAATCCGGCGCCGTGTTCACGAAATAATGCGAACCTGGCAGGGTGATGGGTTGCCCGCTCGTGTAAACAAACGTCACGCCGATCCGCCAGTTTGATTTTTGTTGAGCCGGCGCCTCACCACGCAGCCATCGCCTGAAATTCTTCCAATCGATGCTTCCAACCAAATTCAGCGCGTGCGTGCGATCGTGGCGTGGCGCAAAGGCCTTGCCCTGATTGATGCGGTCGAATTTGTATTTTGTCCGCGCCAGACTGTAACTCAACCAGCCGGTGACGACGCCACGATCTTTGCGCAACAGGAGCTCGATACCTTTGCTGTCGCCATCACCACGATGAAAGACGCCGTCGGTTTGAGTATAAATCGCCAGGTCGCCTTCATATCGCTCCGGCGTGATGTCAACTTTGAAATTCTCATTGAAAGCATAGACGTTCTGATAATCTTTATAATAAGTTTCGATCTCCAATTGATAGCCGCCGGAAAAATCCTGGCTGATTCCGAAAATGGCATGCTTAGACGAGGATTCTTTCAGAATGCGGTCCGAACCGGCCCAATTATCTGCAATGAATGACCTGGGCACACGGTGCAAATATTGGTAGTAAATGCCGGCGGCGCCCTTCAAATTAAATGAATCGGTCAAACGATACTTGGCGGAAACACGCGGCTCCGGATTTTTGAAACTCTGTTCCGCCTCGAACCAGTTGTAGCGCAGCCCGGTTTCAATATCCCACCGGTGGGACGGTTGCCAGTTGCCCAAAAGGTAAGCCGCATAGTGCCGTGGCCGCCGATCGATGTTGATGAGGCCGCTTTGTGATTGGTACCGGTAAATTAAATGCAGGTTCTTTTGTTCAAAACCAAAACCAGCCTGGAACGCTTTCGATAAGTGATACTCGAAGTCGCCTTTAAATGAAATATCGGAAATGAAATTTTTTTCCGTAAACACAAAATCGAAAAGCTGGCTGAAGTCGGCGTCGGAATCGAAGCGGCTGCCTGTCACCCAGAAATTGGCAAACAACTGCGGTGAAAAAATGCGCGTCCACCGGATGCTGCCGGTGCGGTTGCCCCAATCGTATTTAAGCCCGGCCCGATCTCTTACTTTGTGATTGAAGGTGAAATTCAGCTTGTCGGTGCTGCCGTAGCTGCTCACCGTCAGTTTATTTTTACTATTGATGTCAAAGAAAGCTTTGAGGTTGCCATCGAGAAAATAATAGTCCGGCACGTCTTCCACGAATCGGGCAATGGTTTGATCGAAGTAGGTCCGCCGCACCGAGCCTGAGAGCGAACCGATTTTGCCGAGTGGCATCTGTACCGTGGCTTTGGCGCTGAGCAAACTGATGGCGCCGGTCGCTTCAAAATGCTCGCGATTGCCGTCGAGATTGGTCACGCTGAGAATGGAAGACAGGCGCCCGCCATATTTGGCGCCGAACCCGCCTTTGGAAAGCTCGATGTGTTTGATGGCGTCAGTATTGAACGTGGAGAACAGGCCAAAAGCATGTTCGGGGTTGTAAACATCCGTGCCATCCATCAAATACAGATTTTGATCCGGCGTGCCGCCGCGCACATACAACGCGGAAGAGAAATCAGATACCGGCAAAATGCCCGGCAACATTTGTAGCGACCTCAGCAAATCTGCTTCCGCCACCTGCGGAATTTGGTTGATTTGCCGCGGCGAGAGCTCGAGCTTGGAAAGCTCTTTATCGTAAAGCCTTTCACCGGCCGAAATCGCCTCGCCGGTAACGACGATTCCATCTGCGACTATGCTTTCAACGTGCAGGCTGACCGTAATGGTTTTCGCCTCTCCAACCGCCAGCGAGATATTCTTTTTGTCGGCTCTGTACCCAATGTGATGCACAATCAATGTGTAGGCGCCGACGGGAATGCGGG
>JBOHQZ010001253.1:0-1991 GCA_050732275.1 bacterium | reverse complement strand
ATGCATGCGAGCCCAATCATTGCGAAATTTGTAGAGACCTCACGATGCAGCCATTCGATTTCCAACCCACCACGCGGGTGATCTTTGGCGAAAATGCCGTTGACCAATTGGGAGCGCTCACAAAAGAATTGGGTGGCCGCCGTATTTTATTGGTCACCGATCCAGGCATTCTGCGTGCCGGCCACGTGGAGCGTGCGCTTAACTCACTTCAAAAAAAACCTATCGAAGTTTTCATTTTCTCCGCAGTTGAAGAAAATCCCACGACACGGCATGTCGAGAATGGCGTTCAATTCGCCAAAGCGAATGCCCCGATTGATTTCATCATCGGCCTCGGCGGCGGCAGCGCGATGGATTGCGCCAAAGGCATCAACTTTCTGCTCACCAACGGCGGCAAGATGGAAGATTATTGGGGCGTGGACAAAGCGGCGAAGCTGATGCTGCCTTCGATTGGAATTCCCACCACCGCCGGCACCGGCAGCGAAGCGCAGTCGTTCGCGCTCATCTCGCAAGAGACAACGCATATCAAAATGGCCTGTGGCGACAAGAAGGCCAGGTTTCGTGCCGTCATTCTCGATCCCTTTCTCGTCAAAACCGCGCCGCTCAAAGTCATGGCCCTCGCCGGTATCGATGCGATTTCTCACGCCGTCGAGAGTTACGTCTGCACGCGCCGCAATCCGATTTCGCAGATGTTTGCGCGTCAAGCTTGGGGGTTGTTGGAAAAAAAAATTGAAACGATCTTGAACGAGCCGGAGAATATCGCAGCGCAAGGCCAGATGCTTTTAGGCGCTCATCTCGCCGGTGCGGCCATCGAAAATTCCATGCTCGGCGCAGCACACGCGAGCGCCAACCCGTTGACGGCGACTTACGGCATTGCACACGGAATTGCCGTGGGATTGATGCTGCCGCATGTCATTCGATTCAATAGTGCAATCGTAAATGCAGATTATGCCGGCTTGCTCGCGTCGGCAGGAATTTCCGCCACTCCACAAGCCGGCGGAGAACGATTGATCGACAGAATTGTTGAATTAAAAAACGCGGCAAATTTGTCGCAACGATTGCGCGATTGCAACGTAGAAAAACAAGTGTTGCCGGAATTAGCCAAAGCCGCAGCGAGCCAATGGACGGGAAAATTCAATCCGCGAGCAGTTACCGAAAAAGAACTGCTTGAACTTTATGAGGCGGCGTTTTAAATTAAACAATGAAAGAAACGGGCTGCATCAATGGGGTGAATTGATGAAATAATAAAATCTGTGAAAGCAGTTGTATTTTGAGGAGAGTTGGCCTATGTCCGAACCAATTACAGAAATGGTTGGAGGAGAGCTTTATGAATATTATCCGCTCGGCAAGCATGTCGTGCGTGCCATTGGCGTCTGTGGAGGGCGTCCAACTTTCAAATATACGCGCATCGAAATAACTGGAACACTCGAACGCCTGGCATCAGGCGAAAGCCTTGATGCAGTTGTCAATGGCTACCGTGGCCGCGTCCCTCGTGAAGCGATCATTGAAGCGGTCAACTTGGTTAATAATCAGTTTATCAAAACTCTGCCTGAGTTAGAACCGGTTTCATGATTGTTTTAGATGAACAGTTGTTAGGACGCAACCTCGAGCGGGATATTGCGAAGTGGTATCGAGGAAAAGTGGTGTTCGTCACTGATTTGCGCCCCAATAGTGTCATCAAGGACGAGGCTCTTCCTGAGCTACTTCGCCGGTGTATTAACCCGACTTTTGTGACCCTCAATGAGAAGGATTTTTGGCACAAGGTAGTCGTGGACAAACGATATTGTGTCATTTGTTTTGCGTGGCCAGATTCCCGCGTTCGCGAAATTACGCCATCTTTGCGATCATTGTTTAATCGTTCAGAGTTCAAGACAAAAGCCAAACGCATGGGCAATGTTGTTCGGGTAGCAGACGAGAAAATAATCTACTACACGTTCTATGACAGACAATTTAAGGCGTTGACGTGAAGTTTCTTTTAACAAAAAATTCCGATG
>JBOHQZ010001252.1:0-1991 GCA_050732275.1 bacterium | reverse complement strand
ATATCTAACACTTGCTGGGTGTGCCAAGAATAAACCTGAGACGTTGGGATTGTCTCGAAGGAACGAGAGATGAAACTCGTCGTTATTTCCCAGTGGGTGACCACCCCTATGACGGGGCAAGGAAGTCCCACCTGATCCAAGCGACCGTCCGCAGGTCAGTAGCGAAGCCCACACGTCCTAAGATGTGAGCAGGAAGGGTGTGCAAGCATGGGCTAGCGAGTGTGAGAGCTGTGTGATTGAGCCCCGAAATGTGTATAGTCGCGGGTAAGCCGAGATCGTCCAGCTAATCGTAGGCAACAATCCTCGCATTAAGCGACGGTGATGCGAGCGAACCCGTCGGGGTCAGAGAACAGGGCGAGCACACATAAGGGAAGTTCAGGAACTTGGGAGAGCAGTCGTCCTCCTTGGGAAGAACCGGACACGGAGAAGCCGGACAGCAATCTCCAGGCCTGATGCGGCGGAGTCAGCCCTTAGGCGGCATCGGGAGCGAAGAACAGGGCTACCCACAAGGTATCGGTGCGCGATAGGTCGAACCGAAGCAGCCGAGAAGGGATGGCAGCAGTCAGAGTTTTTCCATAGTACCGCCGGTAGGTGGCGAACCGAAGCCCAAGGGAGCCACTGTAGGGAAGGGAGAAACCGGGCGTAACAAACAAACAGTCGAAGGAACCCATGAGAGGTACTTAGAGACCACCAATCATGTCACTGGAACTCCGGCAAATAGCAGAGCTAGCGGCAAAAGACAAGAACATGGTCTTCACGACGTTGGCGCATCTGATCGATGTGAAATTGCTCAATCACTCCTACAACATGTTGCGAAAGGACGCAGCGAGTGGGGTGGATGAACAAACGGCACAGGAGTACGCCGAGAATCTTGTTGAGAACGTGAAGGGTCTACACGAGCGACTGAAACAACGGCGTTATCGTGCGTTGCCGGTCAAACGTGTGTGGCTCAACAAAGACGATGGAAAGAAACGCCCCATCGGCATCACCGCGTTCGAAGACAAGATCGTTCAAAGAGCAGCCGTCACAATTATGGAGCAGATTTACGAACAGGACTTCTACGAGTTCTCGCAAGGCTATCGGCGTGGCAAAGGAGCGCACCAAGCGCTGCAAATGCTACGTGAGTTTTGCAGGAGCCACAAGGTGACGGCGATCATCGATGCGGACATCAGCGGATGCTTCGACAACCTGGATCATCATGTGATATTCGAACTCTTGCACCGGCGTGTAAAGGATGGTGGCATCGACCGGCTAATCGGAAAATGGTTGAATGCGGGCGTCATCGACGGCAAAGAGATGTATTTTGCTGACAAAGGGACGCCGCAAGGAGCGGTGATTTCACCGTTATTAGCGAACATTTATCTGCACTACGTGCTGGACGAATGGTTCGTGAAAGAGATTCAACCACGCCTGAAAGGGAAAGCCTATCTCATCCGCTTTGCGGATGACTTCATCATCGCGTTCGAGTATCGCGAAGACGCCGAACGAGTGATGAAGGTGCTGGCCAAACGGTTTGAGAGATTTCATCTCACGATCCACCCCAAGAAGACTCGCCTGGCAACCTTTCGACGACCGCCCCGCGAGGTGAAGAATGACCAAGAAAATGAGACATTTGATTTTCTCGGCTTCACGCATTATTGGGCGAAATCGCGACAAGGCGGTTGGGTGATCAAGCGCAGGACGGCAAGGAAGCGATTGAGACGCGCGGTGCGAGTGCTGAACGAATGGTGTCGAGACAATCGACATTTGGACATCCGAGAGCAGTATCGGAAGTTATGCCAGAAACTTAAAGGCCATTATCAGTACTACGGAATACGGTGTAACTACCGAAGTTTGGAGATCGTGTTCAACCAGACCATAAGGATGTGGCGGAAGTGGCTGAGTCGCCGAAGCGATAAAGCGGCGATAAGCTGGGAGAAATTTAAGCAATACCTGGCGAAATTTGTCCTTCCGGCACCCAGGATCATACACCAGTTTGTCTAAAGCCGAAG
>JBOHQZ010001251.1:0-1992 GCA_050732275.1 bacterium | reverse complement strand
GATCTCGTGCCCATCACCGTGATCTTGCGCGATTTTGCTCGGTGGGTGCCGGCGGAAACAAAAAAGCCCGAGCCTCGCCATCTTTGGGATTTTATCTTGTCTCGTCTCGAAGCGCAGAACCTTTCCTTCGTCGCGAAACCGCTGGAAGCGGCGTTGGAGAAAGGCAACGCCGTAATTCTTCTTGACGGCCTCGACGAAATTCCCACCCAAAAGCAGCGCACTTTCATCCGCGATGCCGTTGCCGCCTTTTTTTAGCCGCTATCACAAAAGCCGCGTGGTCGTCACCTGCCGCAAGCTTTCTTACCAAGACCCAGCCTGGCAATTGCAAGGTTTCCCGGATTTTGAGCTGGCGCCATTTGACGAAAAGAAAATCGAGAATTTTATTAAAGCGTGGTATGCCGAGCTGGCGCGGTTGGCTATCATCAAGCCGGAAGACGCCACTTCCTCCGCCGGACGTTTGCTGCAAGCGATTCGCCGCCCCGATCTTTGGCGTTTGGCGCCGAATCCGCTGCTGCTCACGGTGATGGCGCTGGTTCACACTCACAAAGGCCAATTGCCCGATGCCCGCGCTTTGCTTTATGAGGAGACCATGGAGATTCTGCTCTGGCGGTGGGAACAGCTTAAAGCCGGCAGTGAGCAAGAAACCCCAACGTTGCGGCAACTGTTGCTCGCTGCCGGACGCACCGACGTCGATTTAAAAAGGAAGCTGTGGCAATTGGCTTTTGAAGCTCACCAACAAGGCAAGACCACCAACAATGTCGCCTTTGACGCCACAAGTGAAGCGCTGGCTGATATCAGCGAATGGCAATTGGAAAAAAAGCTGGCCGAGCTGCACCCCGAACAAAGCCATGACTGGGCGCGACAGTTGATTGAAACTATGAAACACCGGGCCGGGCTGATTTTAGAGCGGGTGCCGGAGGTTTATACTTTTCCGCATCGGACGTTTCAGGAATATCTGGCCGGCGCGCATCTTTCCACGCAGGCGGATTTTGCCAAACAGGTCAGCCGGTTGATGGCCGAAGGCGCGTTTTGGCGCGAGGTGGTTTTGCTCGCGGTCGGGCGTTTGGTTTATTTGAGCGGCGACACCGATAAACCCTTGGCCCTGGCCGGCGAGCTTTGCCCGCAGCAGATAAGTGATAATGACAGTGCTTGGCGCAATGCCTGGCTCGCCGGCGAAGTGTTGGTGGAGATGGGATTGAACCGGGTGGAAGATACTAATTTGGGGCGGGACTTCGCCAACCGCGTGCGCCAGCGCTTGGTGGAGTTAATAAAAAAGCACCGCCTCACCGCGGTGGAACGCGCTGCCGCCGGCAATGCCCTCGCCCGCCTCGGCGACCCGCGTTTTAATTCGGATGCCTGGTTCTTGCCCGACGAGCCATTGCTGGGATTTGTGGAAATTCCTGCCGGTGAATTTTTGATGGGAAGTGACAAGAAAAAAGATTCGCAAGCTTTTGACGATGAATTGAAACAACACAAAATCACTTTGCCGCTTTATCATATTGCGCGCTATCCGGTGACCGTGGCGCAGTTTCAAAGTTTTGTCAATGAAAGCGGTTACAAACCGGAATATCCTGAATGCTTGGACGGTTTGCCTAATCATCCGGTCGTCAATGTCACTTGGTACGAAGCCTTGAAATATTGCGAATGGCTGACCGCGCAACTGCGAGCTTGGGAAGGCACGCCGGAGCCGTTCGCGAGTCTGCTCAAAAAAGATAATTGGCGCGTCACGCTGCCGAGCGAAGCCGAATGGGAAAAAGCCGCTCGCGGCGCTGATGGCCGAATTTATCCCTGGGGCAATGAGGCTGACGCGAATCGAGCGAATTATGTTGATACCGGCATCGGCGCCACCAGCGCCGTCGGTTGTTTTCCTGATGGCAAAAGTCCTTATGGCTGCGAGGAAATGAGCGGTAATGTGTTGGAATGGACGCGGAGTTTGTGGGAAGATTATCCGTATCCGTCTGATGCGAAAGAGAGAGCAAAGCGGGAGAACTT